>JAAXIL010000204.1 GCA_012270355.1 Psychrobacter sp. | reverse complement strand
GCGTAGAATTGTCCGAGTCGATGTCAGGCAAAAGCCCACCCGCCGTGCCGATAAGCGTACACGCCACAAACTCATTGCCCGTGACCAGCCCTGCTTTGTAAGCCACCAATCCCAGCACGCCACTGACCCCACACCCGCCGATAAGATGTCTTTTAAAAATTGCCACAGCTTGGACTAAAACGTGTTTGGTTGCACAACGTGGTGCATTTTTTTGGCAAGGCGAATGTCCCGACTGGTGATGCCGTCCACGTCGTGACTGGTGAGGCGAACATGCACTTTGTTATAGATATTCGTCCACTCGGGATGATGCTCCAGCCCTTCGGCATAAAACGCCACCTGATTCATAAAGCTCATGGCTTCGATAAAGTCATGAAACTCAAAGGTTTTGACGATGGCATTGCCATCTTGAGCCCAGCCAGAAAGGTCTTGCAGTTGCAGGGCAACTTGGTCATTGGTGAGGTGACTCATGGGGTATCCTTATTTTTTTCTTGCAACTTTTTATTGGAATGATTAGCTTGCGACTAAAGCACTGTATTCATCGTGTTTGTCGATATAGTGTGCCACAAATGAGCATTGCGGGACGACCTTTTTGTGCTCTGCTTGGGCGTACTCAAGGGCGTGCTTGACGAGTGCTGAGCCAACGCCTTGACCGCCAAGCTGACTTGGCACAATGGTATGGTCATAAATCAGCTTATCACCATTATCGACATAGCTGATGTAGCCCGTGTGACCGTCAATGGTGGTTTCAAAACGGTTTTTGGCGGTGTTGTGGGTGATGGTTGGGTTGGTTGCGGTTGACATAAGGTTATTCCTTGAGTGTGAGTGAGGGTTTATTGAGAAAAGTTATTAGCGGTTTGTTTATCTAGATTAGCATAATCACCAAAGCTAGCAAGCCATGCTTTAAGAACGGCTAAAGTTAATGTCATTGGGCTGAGCGGTTAACATGCTATTTTAATTGGGTCTTGAAATGCTTTTAAGTCGAAAGCAAAGTGAGTGATTACTAATCTACCTCTTCCGCTTGTAGTTCTTTTAGCAAAGCAGGCTCAAGCACAGGCAAAATGTTGTCCTCAACCACCACCGCATAGCCGTCTGCCGTTGGGTGAATGGCATCACCTTGGTTTAAGCTGGCATCGCCCGCCACGCCATTTAAGAAAAAGGGAATGTATGCCACGCCCGTGTCCTCGGCGATTTTCGGATAAATGCGAGCAAAATCGTTCACATACCCTTCGCCCAAATTGTCATAAATCTGCATGCCGCCCAAAATTACGGTGCTACCATTTTCTTGCAATTTAGCGATGGCGGTGCGAATGTTGCTATCCACCGTTGCCACGTCAATGCCTCGCATGGCATCGTTCGCCCCGATGGTCAAAATGGTAATGTCAGGATTGGTTTGCGTCACCCAATCCAAACGGCTCACCAGTCCCGAACTGGTTTCACCACTTAGTCCTGAATTGACTACCGTCACGCCCGTATAGCCCATCTCGTGCAATTTGGCTTCGAGCTGGGCAGGGTATGCCTCATCTTCAGGCACGCCTAAGCCTTCGGTTAAGGAATCGCCCAATGCCAAAATTGTCAGCGGTGTGGCGTTGATTGCGGTAGATTCGGTGTCGGCTGTTGCTTCTGTGGTTTGGGTGACTGTTTGCGTGTCGTCATTAGGGGCGTCCGTCGCTTGCTGGGTAGGTTGGCAGGCGGTAAGCGGAATGATGAGGGTAAGAAGTAGTAAGCGATTTAGCGTAGGCATGATTGGAATGGTATTACGGAAATAATGGCTTGATAGAAATTTGCTTAAACCATTATAAATCATTTACCCAAGGTGATTTATCAATGGTTTGTCATCGGCAGTAAACTTACTGTAAAAATGCTTTCAGATGTTGCTGGGCGTTCGGATATGTCATGATGTCGTTGTGCGTTGCATTGGCGATGAGTTCGCTACGCACAGGTTGAGTGAAGGCGGATTGCAGTTGACTGGCGTGTTTAGGCGGTATGAGTTGATCATTGCCGGCAACCAATAGCAACGTATCGCTGTCGATTTGTGAGGCTCGCTCGTCGCTACGAAACGTATCTTTGAGTAGCCATGCCAATGGGTAAAGCGGAAATTTGGCTTGAGCGACGGCTTGTAGGCTATCAAACGGGGTGATGAGTGCTAATTTGTGTACGTCACGTTGACTGGCTAAGGCACAAGCCACACCAGTGCCGATACTACGTCCAATCACGTCGATACGAACCTTTTCGAAATTTAATGAGGTTTGTACTGTTGAGGCATTCGCCTGAGTGTTTAGCAGATTAACGATGGCGTCATAAACGGTCACGGCATCACGGGTCATAACAGTTTCGCTAGGCTTACCTTGGCTTGTGCCATAGCCTCGGTAATTCATCAGATAAACAGCCGTATCTTTGAGCAAAAGTTGCTGTAAAAGGGACGCACTGTTGACGACAGGTTCTGCATTTCCGCCAAAATACAGTACGGCTCGATTGCCTAGCGGATTACACTGCTCATCGGTATTTAGGCATAAAACGTTGATGTCGTTTCCGTCAATGGTCAGCGTCAGTTCAGGGTATAACGTTTGCGTATAAGGCTGAGGTAAATAGATGAGTTGACGCTGTGCGACATAAAGCACGATGCCAAGCAAAATGTAAATGGCAAATAGAGCGAATGCTAACGTCATAACCCATTTCATTATCCTTACCTCGATTTACAATTAAGCCACCTCTTAACCAAAATATCTAAACAATCAACCAAACAATTCTTAGTTAAAAACCACCGTTTTATTGCCATCGACAATCACCCGATGTTCGACGTGCCATCGCACCGCCCGAGCCAACACATTGCGTTCTACGTCTCGCCCGATTGCCCGCAAATCTGCCACGCTGTTTTTGTGCGTCACTCGGTGTACGTCTTGCTCAATAATCGGACCTTGATCCAACTCGGCAGTGACATAATGAGCCGTTGCCCCAATGAGTTTGACGCCCTTGTCATAGGCTTGACGGTAGGGGTCTGCCCCGACAAACGCAGGCAAAAACGAATGATGAATGTTGATGATTTGCATCGACCACTGTTGCACAAACTCAGGCGACAAAATCTGCATATAGCGGGCGAGCACCAACAGATCACAGCTTGCCATCAGCTCGTTAATCTTGGCTTCGGCGTCTGCTTTGTTGGTTTTAGTGACAGGAACGTGATGAAAGTCGATGCCAAAGTTTTGTACCGCTTGACGTAAATCGTCGTGATTACTCACCACGCAAGTAATGTCGCAGTCGAGCAAGCCTCGCTCATGTCGCCATAATAAATCCAGCAAGGCATGGTCATATTTTGATACCAAAATGCCCACTTTCGCCCGATGCCCATTGTCAAACAGTTGCCAATCCATGTCATAGCGTTTGCCGACGGTATGCCCAAAACTGGTTTGCATACTGGCAAATACCTCGTGCCAGTTATCTGCCGTGTCATTTAGGGCATTAGCGTCCGCCTTGCTTTTAGATACGTCTGCAACGGCAAATTTAAGACGCATAAAATACTGTCCGCCCTCATGAGCCGTTGAGTATTGGTCAAGGCTGATGATGTTGCCCCCATAACGAAAAATAAATTCTGACACTGCTTGCACGATGCCCGCTTGGTCTTGGCACTTAATCAATAGTGTGGCGGTAGCGGTGGCTGTTATGTTTTGATTATTGTTGTTATGACGACTGTTACTGTTGCTATTACTGTTATTTGGCATTTGCAATGGACTCGTCTAATAGCTGATAGGCGGTATCTGCCCCCTTAAACCCTAAGCTCTCAAACCCCCGCTCTATCATCCGATGGTAGGAGCCAAAAAATTGTTGAATGTCACATTTGAGTTCATCACGCAAATCATTCAACCCATGAATGTCGGCATCAAGTAGCAAGATAATATCCAACGCATCGCCATCTTCCGCTTTTTTATTCGGCACAAAACCAAAGCTAAATGGAAAATTTAATCCTGCGGACAATTCGAGCGACCATGTCATCAAGCCTATGCCGTGGTCAAGGTCATATTTTTGTCGACTGCCCTTGGGGGTTTCCACAAACACATTAACGAGTTTATCGTCCTTATTGTTGTAAGGCGTGACTTTGGTCAATGCGTCTAAAAACATGATGATTCCTCAATAGGGTTAAAATATATGAGTTTAAAACATGGTCTTGCCATTGCCACGTTATCCGTTTGCATACGCCTCTTTGACGACCTCGCCAATAATCGCAATACCTTCTTTTTGGGTACGTTCATCGCCTGTAATGCTCATACGAATGCACTCGTGAGCGTGGCGATAACCGCCCACTGGGTCGTCCGTATCAACGCCGGGATAAAAATGTTCGCTTGGCACGACCAGCGTTTGCCGTGCCTTGAGGCGGTTATAGAGCTCGCCTGTGGTGATGGGCAAATCCTTGAACCACAGCCACAAAAACATTGCCCCTTCAGGCTTATGAATTCGCATTGGCGTGTCGCCCAACGCCCCTTTGAGTAACTCAATGGCAGTCGCTACTTTTTCGGCATAAAACGGTTTGATGATGTCATTACTCAAACGGACAATTTGATCATCGACAAACAGGGGGTTGGCAAGCACCGCCCCAAAACGAGTGGGGGCAAGGTTGACCAACGCATTCATGGCATCGACCGCCCGCACGACATCAGGGCTTGCAACCACAATGCCCGTCCGCAAACCGGGCATGCCGATTTTGGACAGGCTAAAGCATAAAATGGTTTGTTCGTCCCACGTTAATCGCACGTTGGGATAGATGATATTCGGGAACGGCTCGCCATAGGCATTATCGATGATAAGCGGAATGTCATGCCGTTTGGCGATGGCGTGCAGGCGAGCCATCTCATCATCGGTCAGCACATTGCCCGTCGGATTAGTGGGGCGGGAGCAACAAATCGCCCCAATCTCAACGGTTTCCAATTCGGGTAGGTTCTCTAGGGCGTCAAAATCAACCTTATATTTAAAAAAACCATCCTCGCCGTTATGTTCGACCTCGATAATTTCAGGCATCACTGCCACAAAGCGATTGCCGTCCACTTGAATGTGTTCATAGCCGACGTATTCGGGGGCGAGGGGCAATAAAATGGCTTTTTGGGTGGTGGTTTCTTCCTCGCCAGAGGTTTCTGAAAACTGCCCTGAAAATAGGTTGAACAGATAAAAAAAGGCATTTTGTGAGCCATTGGTGAGGGCGATGTTGTCTCGAGTCAGTTGCCAATCGTAATGGCGATTAAAAAAATCGACAAGTGTGTCAATAAAACCCGCATCGCCTTGTGGGTTGGAATAATTGGTGATGGCATCAATGGCAGGGCTGTGGAGTCCGCCTTCACCGAGCGATTGATATATCTCTAAAAAAGCTTCGTTCACCGCTTCAATGCGGGCAGGATTGCCCCCGCCTAGTAAGTTCACAGGCTCAGGGCTACGCAAAGCATCGCCTAAGTCGTCCATGATTTGGGAGACGCCCGTGGGCTTGGTGAATCGGTTACCAAAGTTCGAGAAATTCATAGGGGAATCGGGGTTTGTGACAGATAGCAAAGTGACGTATTATAACAGTTTCAAGGTAATGATTTGCCTTGTGTTTTCGCAATAGACGCTCAAGGAGGGGCGAACATGACCACGCAAACTTCACAACCAACATCTGATACCAAGCCTTCAGATACGACACCCAATCCTGACACGCATTTTTACGACTATTACTTGACCGAGCATCAAAATGTCATGTGCCGTCGTCTGCATTTCTTGGGTACGACTTTCGGTGTTATCGGCATCGCCAAATCCATTCAACAGCGTTCGTTTAAGCCCATTGCTAAAGGCATTGTGACAGGATATGCGTGTGCGTGGGTTGGACATTTCTTTTTTGAAAAAAACAAACCCGCCACGTTTAAATATCCGCTCCAAAGCTTTATCGGAGATTGGCGGATGTATGCCGATGTGTGGCGGGGACGAGTGAGTTTGAAAAAGTAGCGTTGCCAGCATCTACCTACTACTGTTTTATGCGTATAAGCAGGATATAAACTGCAAAATCTTATGCCACGAAGTCCATGCCAATGTCTAATGCGGCGGTGCTATGGGTCAGATAACCCATGGCGATAAAATCTACCCCAGTGTTTGCAATGTCTGTGACCTTTTCTGGAGTGACGCCCCCTGAGGCTTCAGTTCGAATGAGCACACCGTGTTTGTCGGCGTAATCTTGACACATCTTCACCGCTTTAGTGAGGGTCGAGTTGTCCATATTATCTAGCAGCACAAAGGTTGCTCCGGCAGATAATGCCTCTTCAAGTTGAGTCAACGTATCCACTTCAATCTCAATAGGTATCAAGTGCCCCGCCATCGCCTTAGCTTGAGAGATGGCTTTAGAAATGTTGCCAGCAATGGCAATATGATTGTCTTTAATCAGAATTGCATCATCCAGCCCCATGCGATGATTGGTGCCGCCGCCACAACGAACCGCATATTTTTGTAAAATTCGAAGCCCTGGAATGGTTTTGCGAGAGCAGGTGATTTGGGTGGGTAAAGCGTGAATCTGCTTTGTCACTTCATACGTTGCAGTTGCGATGCCACTCAGATGAGTTAAATAGTTTAAAGCGGTGCGTTCGGCTGCCAACAAATCTCTGGCATTGCCTTCAATCGTCGCAAGCGTAGTGCCAGCTTGGACAAGTTGCCCATCGTGGGCTTGGGCAGAAAATACGATGTCTGGGTTTATGAGCTTGAATGCCAATATCGCCAAGTCCATGCCACAAACAACACCAGTTTGGCGTACATTTAAAATCAGTTTGGCTTGCTGCTGTGCGGGAATGGTGGCTTGTGAGGTGATGTCACCACGTCTGCCCAAATCTTCTATCAAAGCTGCCTCTACCATGGGCTTAATCAGCACATCATCTAATGCCGCAGGCGGATACAGACTAGATGTTGTAACTTCGTCGCTTTGGTTAGCCAGTGCATGGGATGAAGCTGGACTGGCAGCGACAACGGATTGATGTTGTGCTGGTTTTTTGCAAAAAAGCCTTAACTTGGCAGCCGATTTAACAATGTTTGATTTGGGAAGTATTGCCATCATCATTCCTTGTGTGTGCACGATATGTTTCTGACTCAATGTAAAATGTAACTGGGATTAATGCTCAAATTGAGTATTAAATAAATGTTAGGGTTAAGAATTTTGCATCACTTTTTTGGTAATTTGCTCGCCATCAAGATGCTATGCATGCCGACATCAAATTTGTATCGATACAGTTTTGCGGGTCTTCCTCGCTTTGGTGAATACAGTCTGCCTGTGGGCTCTAAAAGGTCTTGGTGAATGAGTAGCCGTCTAAAGTTTTGTTTATGCAAGGCTTCGCCCGTCAATGCTTCTACGCTATGTTGCAATTGTGACAAAGTAAATTCTTCGGGCATTAAGCCAAAAATCAGAGGGCGATATTCAATTTTTGCTCTCAGTCGAGCGATGGCGGTCACAATAACCCGTCGATGATCATAGTACATGGGTATACCTGTGATGTTTTGCCAGTCTGGTTGCAATTCAGCAGGCAAGGTGCTGGGCAAAAAATCAGGCGATTCTGGAATTAGACCAGCTTCATAAAGCATTTCATAGCGTAACAAAGCGTGCTCCGCCACCCAGTTGGTGGGTGTTTTTTGCGGTTGTTGGGCAGCCTGTTCATCACGTTGAGCCGTATGCTCTGCCTCATGATGCTGCCCCCAACACAATTGTATACGACGCTCTCTGGTCGTGGTTTCTTCTACCGAGTTTGCTCGGTTCGCCCAGTTTTGTAGTTGCTGGATAATGACTTGTATGATGGTGTCAGACTTAGGATTCAGTTGATCTTCCCAAGGGAAAAAATCATACCAGCATCGCCATTGCACTCTATTATCTTCGGTCAGTTGCTCTGTAGTGGGTAAATGCTCAGGCAAAGCAGCCCCCTTGTCACGATTTGCAGTTGATGATGAGCCATCAGAAGTTGCCGTCACAGGCTGGGCAATCGCCGCTTCTTGCAATAATCCTAAATAGCTGACATAAATGGTGGCATGACCATCCGCTCCTCTGCGATTGGTATCGACAAAAGTGTATAGCTGCTCTATATATCCCAGCATCTGACCCGTTTGTTCTTCAACCCACTGCCGTACCCCAGCTTGCAACGAGCGATGTAGCGGCATCAATGGACCGTTGGGCAATAGTTTGCCAGCATCCACGGTTAATACGGCAGGTCTCTCATCTATGATGGCGAACAACACGGCAACCACTTCTGTTGTGCCATTACCTTGCTGATGTGTGTGGGAAAATGTGAGACTCATGGTATGCCGTGTGATTGCGGTTGATAGCTTATAAAGAGTTAATTGAAAAAAGAGTTAAGTAGAGTCGAGCAAGTATGCAAAATGATTTATTTGTTAAACATCAATCTTAAGCCAGTAAATGGCATGGTAGCAGAGCGAAATTCAGGTCAGATAAAACCACAAATCGACTTTAATAGTATAGATATCTATTATTCAAAGATAGAGAATATGAATAAATCACTTGTATTTATACTCAAAATGAGCATAATTGTATATAAATCTTATCTAATGTCAAATAAATCATGCTAAAGGGTTCTGCTTGCCGATTTAGAACGTGCTGAAATGATACCCATGCATTGACAATGCATGACCAATCGAAACAGTCGGATGTGAGCAAGTTTAAAGCCAGTCTACTGTTATGCAGCTTTTGCAACCCGTCGCTTATGTATCTATTTGATAGCAACACAGCTTAATGTTTAATAGGAGCATGTCATGACCACACGTTCAGCGATTAAAAGTTCAGCAATGAAAATGAGTCATCCGCACAGAACCAAAATGCATGCCGCAACACAGTCACAGCCAGAGTTTGTAGAAACTTTTGCTTATGACGCCCCACCGTTAAAGCAGACCAATGCCCTCATGAATCAAACCACAACGACAAACGTAGACGGCAAAATTGATATTGAATATGCCCGAGCACGCATACCAGCTGAGCTACCTCGCTCAAAGCGGTTGCAGGTTGAGGAACGTATCAAAAAATTGCTGATTGAAAAAAATGCCGTGTTAGTCGCTCATTATTATGTTGATCCTTATATTCAGGATTTGGCATTGGCAACTGGCGGCTGTGTTGGGGATTCACTTGAGATGGCTCGCTTTGGTCAAGCTCATTCTGCCGATACTTTAGTGGTGGCAGGCGTCAGGTTTATGGGGGAGTCTGCAAAAATTCTTAGTATGGAAAAAACCGTCTTGATGGCAGATTTAGAGGCGGAGTGCTCGCTAGACTTGGGTTGCCCAATCGAAGAGTTTAGTGCATTTTGTGATGCTCATCCCGACCGCACGGTGGTGGTATATGCCAACACCAGTGCTGAGGTTAAAGCTCGTGCCGACTGGGTGGTGACCTCATCCATTGGTTTGGAGATAGTGACACATTTGCATAACCGGGGCGAAAAACTAATCTGGGGACCAGATCGTCATTTAGGTAATTTTATTCAAAAAAAGACGGGAGCGGATATGCTGCTTTGGCAAGGCTCATGCATCGTGCACAACGAGTTTAAAGCCACAGAGCTTGTGCAGCTTAAAAATGAGCATCCAGATGCGGTTGTGTTGGTTCATCCTGAATCGCCTGATAGCGTCGTGGAACTGGCAGATGTGGTGGGCTCAACCAGCAAGCTCTTGAGTGCCACTAAAGACATGGACGCCAGCACCTTCATTGTGGCAACCGACCTCGGCATTTTGCACGAAATGCAAAAGCAGTCACCAAACAAACGATTTTTGGCAGCTCCTACGGCGGGTGAGAGTGCAACATGCAAAAGCTGTGCCTTTTGTCCATGGATGGCGATGAATGGACTTGAAGGTATTGAACACGCCCTTAATACCAACTCGGGCGAAATCATACTGGACAAAAAGCTAGCAACACGAGCATTATTGCCTTTACAACGCATGCTTGATTTTGCAGCTGAACACAAAAAACGGGTGCAAGCCAGTGGTGATATTGTTAAAGACCGCCCGTTATTTCAAAACGTCGGAGCTGCTTAATGGCATCAGACCATATTGGCAATCCCATGTCCATAAATCCAAAAATGCCCATGCAAACATCGCCTTCTGACAGCAAAAACGTGTTAACCCAGCAGTGTGACGTATTAGTGATTGGGGCGGGTTTGGCAGGATTAACAACCGCCCTGTGCTTGCCATCGCATCTTAATATCATAGTTTTGGCAAAAGATGAGTTATCTGCTTGCTCTAGCTACTACGCTCAAGGCGGTATTGCTGCCAGTCTCAGTCCCAGCGACAGTACCGCAAACCATGTTCGAGATACTTTGATTGCTGGTGATGGATTGTGTGATGCCAAAGCGACGGAGCAAATCTTGAGTCAAGGACGCTCAGCAGTGGCGTGGTTGATTCAGCAAGGGGTCCCTTTTAGCCTAAATTCTGACGCAAACCTAAGCGATGGCACGCAAGTTCACGAATTGCATCTCACGCAAGAAGGCGGGCACAGTCACCGTAGAGTGGTACATGCAGATGATGCGACGGGCAAGCACATCATGCATGCGTTATATGAGCAAATTTCTAAGCGTGACCACATTACTGTTTTGTCACAGCATATGGCATTGTCGCTCATAACGGAAGACAAAAAAGGTGATGAGTCGTATGCTCAATGTGCCCCCGTCGCTAAGTTTGACACACGCCAGCCTACTAAACGGGTGCTGGGAGCGATGGTGTTGAGTGGTTCAAAACAAGTTTTTGCCATACAGGCTAAAAGTGTGGTGCTAGCCAGCGGTGGGTTAGGGCAGTTATTTAAGCGTGCAACTGCCCCGACAGTATGCGTGGGCGATGGTATCGTTATGGCTTGGCAGGCAGGGTGCCGTTTGGCAAATTTAGAATTTGTGCAGTTTCATCCGACAGGGTTTGTCCATGGCGATAGCAATTTCTTAATTTCCGAAGCCGTACGTGGCGAAGGCGGGCGGCTCATTAATCCAAAAACTGGCGAACGATTCATGCCACGGTATGATGACCGTGCTGAACTTGCCCCTCGAGACATCGTGGCACGAGCGATTGCCACAGAAATGCAAAACCATGACCTCAACCATGTGTATTTAGACATCTCGCATCAATCTGCGACCTTTATTAAGCATCATTTTCCCAGCATCTACGCTCACTGTCTGTCGCATCACATAGACATCACCTGTCAGCCGATACCTGTCGCCCCCACTGCACATTATACCTGCGGCGGCGTAATGACAGATGCTCAAGGACAAACCGATGTCTCAGGACTATTTGCGGTGGGGGAAGTGGCACATACGGGATTGCATGGGGCAAACCGATTGGCGAGTAACTCTTTGCTCGAATGTGTGGTAGTGGGGCAGGCAATCGCTCAGCGGTTGGCAGCAGAATTGCCACCAAACACCCTTATGCCCCAGCGGGAACATCTTACCGATATTTGTGTCAAACCGTCTGCTCAAGCACGCCGCCGAATCGGCAAGCATATCCAGCCAAAGCCAGTGAGTTTAGAGGGTTCTGTACAGATACACCCAGATTATCCCCAATTAAAACACCTGATGACCAAGTATATGGGCATCTGCCGCACCAAAACTGGTTTGATGCAGGCTTTAAGCAGCATTAAAGAATGGCAAAACACATGCCCACGCATCGAAGTTACTCATATCATAGCGGCGACAGCGGGCGAGCAACTGGTGCAAAATCATATTCAGCAAGGAGATAGCCGAACAACGCTCAGCCGTGAGGAGGCATTAAGCCTGTGGCAGTGGCAACGTCAGCTTATCTTATGTGAGTTGATGTTAAAGTCGGCTCTAGAACGGGTTGAGAGTCGAGGCGGTCACTTTCGAGACGATTTTCCTACGCTAGACCCTACCGCCCAATTGGGCGTCATAGCACCGATACAATCAACTGTGAGTATGGTTGCTTAAGTGGTTAGGTGTGTAGGTGTGCAGATGTACGACTACTAAAACGCCTAAAAGGTTTAACAGGGTAGCACATTACGCCCTAACTTGTAGCACCACCTAACCCCCATAACTCCGCCCCGCCTCTCGACCATCGAGCATCACAGGTCGTCCTACCAGCCAGCCCACGCCAACATTGATGACCATCAAGACCAGCAGCAGTAGCAACGCCAAGTCCCAACTCCAACTGTGCTGATGGTCATGGAGCCAACCTGCCCCCAAAGGACCAAAAAACGCAATCACATAGCCCACGGCTTGAGCCATGCCTGACAAACGGCTTGCCTCGTTTGGTGTGTCGGTCCGCAGTGAAAACAGCAATATACACAAGGTAAAAATCCCCGCACAGCCCACACCAATCAGCCCCGACCAAAGCCATGCCATGGATAGCGGGGCATAGGCGATGCCCGCCACCCCGATGACGTTAACTAGCGAGGAACCAATAGCAATTATAGAGGCGGTCATGCCTCGTTTAATTAGCCATGTCATTGCTACAATCGTAACTGGTGCCATCCAAAAATAAATCGTCGCCATGTGTCCTGCTTGCACGGGAGTTAACCCCTTATCCATCCAAATACTTGGCAAAAAGCTAACAGCCGTGTAGAAC
>JAAXIL010000229.1:2229-2505 GCA_012270355.1 Psychrobacter sp. | reverse complement strand
TTGATCGGCTTGCTGGCGTTTGGCGGCAGGGCGTTCCCGAGGGTCTTGCACGGCGAGAGCGGCGACGACTACAAGCATCTCGGGCAAGCAATCAAAGTCTTTGCCCGCCACCAACATTCTGGCAAGGCGTGGGTCAATCGGCATCCGTGCCATTTGTTGCCCGATGCGGGTTAAGCGAATGTCGTCCAACGTTTGCTTGGCGATCGGCTTCTTCGCTTTTTTAGCCTTGCCCTTTTTGCTCTGCCCGTTTAATGACAGTGCCCCAAGTGCCTCGAG
>JAAXIL010000229.1:0-2218 GCA_012270355.1 Psychrobacter sp. | reverse complement strand
CTGAATAAAATCAAAGTTTTCCACCGACCCCAACCGCAAGCTCGCCATTTGTAAAATGACCGAGGCGAGATTGGTGCGTAAAATTTCGGGCTCAGTAAACTCGGGACGAGCCTCAAAGTCTTCCTCACTATACAACCGAATGCACACACCCGGGGCAACCCGTCCGCATCGTCCTTTACGCTGATTGGCTGCCGCTTGCGAGATGGCTTCGATGGGCAAGCGTTGCACCCGAGAACGGTACGAATAGCGGGAAATTCGGGCAAACCCTAAATCAATGACATAGCGAATGCCTGGCACGGTCAGTGCGGTTTCAGCAACGTTGGTAGCGATAACGATACGTCTGCCCCGACCCGACGGGGCAAAAATGCGTTGCTGTTCGGCATAGGTTTGGCGAGCAAACAAAGGCAACACTTCAGTGTGGCGAGGTGCGTATTCTTCTAAAACCGTCTGTAAATCCCGAATTTCTGCCTCAGTTGCGGCAAAAATCAAAATATCGGCATGAGCAGAAATGCCTTTGCTGTCGGCATCGCCAAAGCATTCTTCTACCGCTGCCACCACGGCACGAGGTAGGTTTTCTTCAAAATCGTCAAAGCTGTCATCGTCCGAGCTGGTGACAGGCTCATCGGTGAGCGGACGATAGCGAACTTCGACGGGATAGCTGCGTCCCTGCACACTATAGACAGGAGCTCCCTTATTGCCATTCGAAGCGGTGACTTTGTTAACCTCACTCGAAGTATGATTTATACGTCGTCGTTCGACTGCCTCGTCACCACTTCGACTGCCTGCAAGGTAAGACTTTTTATTATTTGAACTGGTTGAGAAATATTCGCTAAACCTTTGCGTATCGAGGGTGGCTGAAGTGATGATGACTTTCAGGTCAGGTCGTTTGGGCAACAGTTGCTTGAGATACCCCAAAATAAAGTCAATGTTTAGGCTGCGTTCGTGGGCTTCATCAATAATGATGGTGTCATATTGGCTCAAAAAACGATCGTGGCTGAGTTCCGCAAGTAAGATGCCGTCGGTCATGAGCTTGACGATGGATTTTTGGCTGCCCTGCTCATTAAACCGAATCTTAAAGCTGATCGTTTTGCCCAATGGCTCGCCAAGCTCATCGGCGATGCGGTTTGCCACACTGCGAGCCGCCAAGCGTCTGGGCTGGGTGTGTCCGATTTGTCCCGTCACCCCTCGTCCTGCCAACATGGCGATTTTGGGTAATTGTGTGGTTTTGCCTGACCCCGTTTCACCCGCCACGATGATGACCTGATGGTCTTTAATGGCTTGAATTAACGTGTCCGCATTTTGGCTGACGGGCAATTCGTCGTTTAAGGTAATAGTAGGAATGCTTTGAGTGCGAGCTTCTACGGTGGCGTTGGATTTTTTAATTTTATCAGCAAGCGTTTCGGATAAATCTGCAAGCGTCAACTCGCGACTGTCCAACTCTTTTTGAGCTTTAAACAATTCACGACGCAAATAGTGGCGGTCTTTGGCAAGAACAGGTAAGTCGTTGGGCTTTAGGGGAGTGTTATCAGAGAGCTTGTTTTCTAAATTCGTCATGTATCGTGGTTTTCTTAAAATATGGCTTTTGAGGCAGGCTTTTTATTCATCGGACGCTCAGTCATAAATGCTTCGCCTTCTTCATCCAAAACGAGACCTTGAACAAAAAAGTATTGCCAATCGTAATCGGATGGGATGTCTGAACTCTCCGTTTTCATCAATTCATCGTCCTCTTGATGAGTTTGTTCTTTAAATCCCATCAAAAATCACCCCTCAAGTTTTTTTCTAAACTTCGCCACCGCTTTATCAACCGCTTGTTTAAACTCTCCATTTTCCAAGGTCAAAACACCCGAATGAGCGGCACAAAAATTGAGGGTTTCGATCCTCTGGTTTGCCAACTCGTTTGCCCAATGTCAATACGCCTCACCTGCATTTGGGTCATCAAGCAAGGCTTTTTTAGTCGTCGGGTGCAACGCAATTTCAGGCAAAAATCCCGTAATGATACTGGGTAGAAAATCAGGCGGTGTCACAAAGGTGTCATCAACGTGTAAGCTCTTGCTGACAGGGTGATAGGCTAGCAATGAGCTGGCGTGAATGTGCTCATTGGGATGAATGTAATGGATGCCACTAGGAGATGAGAACTCAATATCATTGTAACGTATTGTTAACGCCTCGCTGTCAACAAAATCACTTTACCAATTCACGCGCGGGATTTTGTTATGAT
>JAAXIL010000043.1:2411-2517 GCA_012270355.1 Psychrobacter sp. | reverse complement strand
AGCGGACATGATCTGCAAGACCGCAGGGCATTGCTTGAGTCTGTATTAAACCGTCAAGGTTGGCATTTTGATGACCGCATTACCGACTATTTGCTACAAGAAGGAC
>JAAXIL010000043.1:0-2401 GCA_012270355.1 Psychrobacter sp. | reverse complement strand
TCGCTAGATGGGGCAAGCGTTGACCCATCTGCCAATAACTCAGGTCAACTGGTATTCTCTGCCAGTGTTCCCGCCAGCGAATTACCATTTACGCTATCTGACCTTATGACTCGCCTGATTCAAGCCCCTGCGTTTCGGGTGCCAAGCGGACATGATCTGCAAGACCGCAGAGCATTGCTCGAATCCGTATTGCACCGTCAAGGTTGGCATTTTGATGACCGCATTACCGATTATTTGCTACAAGAAGGACCGCACCACGTTGGTGGCATGCTTAGCATTTTGACTGCCATTGCCCCCATGTTCTCAAACCTAAGCCGAGCCAAAGTGTCCAAAATAGTCATTGAAGACGCCATTGCCATGATTGATGAGCAAACGCTACTGGCAGAACTAGAAGATATCACCCAAGAAGCCCAAGCAGATTATTTACAAAAAAATGACGGCATGACCCGTTATGATGATGGGCTACTAAGCATCTAAATGTTTGAAGAGTACGTCTATATTTTTATTAAAAAGGAACGATCATGACTTCCACCCTAAAAAAACTTGCAGGATTGACTGCAATTTCCAGCCTTGTCATCGGTTCAGCTTATGCTGACATCACGCTACAAGTTGATGACAACATCAAAGTTACCGCCATTAACGGTCCGGCCCGCCGCCCCCGCCCGTCTCACCCGCGCACACAACCGTTAGACCTGCCCCCGGGGAAGCACGGCATCACCGCCACCTCTGACCGCTTGTTTGACTTACGTCGGGACGAACACGATTATCTACGTTCGGGCAATGTCACGGTGACGGCAGACATGCTAAACGACAACCAAACCTATCGTTTGACCATGCCAGGGCAACCGAATGATTATAAATCTGCCAAAGACTATGCCAAAAGCCCTACGCTAGCGGTTGAGCAAGGCGGACAAATCATTGCTCAACAACAAGGCACAAGGGGTAATGATGGCAGTTTGTTTGCTGGGTTAACTGGTGCTGTCGGCGGATTGTTTGGTGGGGGCGACGCTCAACGTGAAAACCAACAGGTTATCGCTTCGATTGACCAAAACCGAACCGAGCAAAACCGTGCGATTAGCTCACGTCCTGTAACAACGAATACCAATGTGATTCCAGCCGTTCAAACTTCTGTTCCTGCTCAAGCTAATAACGCAAGCACGCTGGATCAGTTTATGCAACTTTGGCTAAACGCCACACCAGCCGAAAGAGAAAAAATCCGTCAGTGGGTGCAAGAATGATTGTTTAGTTGAGTTTGCAGTTATAGAAGGAACCCACTTTTTAAGTGGGTTTTTTAGATCAAAAAAATCCTGCCAAACCGAAGTTTAGCAGGATTTATATAAAAGCAAGGGTTAAATGGGATAGTAAACTTTAAAAATCTAGAGCAATTAAATACTTAATAATATTTCTAAATTTTTACTTGGTCAATCCACGGTAGACGTAGTACAAGGCAGACGAATGACGATATACAAATTGTATTTCGAATGAGTCTAACGACGTAATACGTCACAGTGGGCAGACCAAGAAATTACATCATACCACCCATGCCGCCCATACCACCCATTCCGCCAGCACCCATGCCAGCCATTGTGTCTTCTTTTTCAGGCAGGTCAGTAATCATGGCTTCAGTGGTCAGCATTAAGCCAGCCACAGATGCAGAGTTCTCTAGGGAAGAGCGAGCGACTTTGTCAGGGTCAAGGATACCCATGTCTATCATGTCGCCATATTCACCAGAGGCAGCGTTATAGCCATAGTTGCCTTCGCCATTTTTCACTTCGTTGACTACTACTGAGGCTTCGTCGCCTGAGTTGGTCACGATTTGACGTAGTGGGGCTTCCATCGCACGGCGTAGAATGTTGATGCCGGCATTTTGGTCATCGTTGTCGCCAGTTAGGTCAGCCAAAGCGTTCATCGCACGAACCAAAGCTACGCCACCACCAGGCACAACGCCTTCTTCTACCGCTGCACGAGTGGCGTGCAAGGCATCGTCAACACGGTCTTTTTTCTCGTACATTTCGATTTCAGTAGCAGCACCGACTTTAATCACCGCAACACCGCCAGAAAGTTTAGCAACGCGTTCTTGCAATTTCTCTTTGTCGTAGTCAGAGGTTGACTCTTCGATTTGTCGACGGATAGAGTCCACACGAGCGTCGATGTCTGCTTTGTCGCCAGCACCATCAACAATCACGGTGTTTTCTTTACCGACGGTCACTTTTTTAGCCGTACCCAGCATATCAACGGTTGCTGTTTCAAGGCTCATGCCCACTTCTTCCGAAACAACCGTACCGCCTGTCAAAATCGCAATGTCTTGCAACATGGCTTTACGACGGTCGCCAAAGCCAGGTGCTTTAACAGCACAAGTTTTCAGTCCGCCACGCATGTTGTTCACCACAAGGGTTGGCAA
>JAAXIL010000223.1 GCA_012270355.1 Psychrobacter sp. | reverse complement strand
AATGCTAGTCGAAAGAGTGGCCAAAAACAGTCGACAAAGACTTGCCTCTGCTCTTTGTGAGTGGGGCACAAGACCCCCTTGGCAATATGAGCAAAGGCGTGCAAAAGGTCGCCGACCGCCTAAAATCGCAAGGGTTCGAGCGTGTTGAAGTAAGGCTGTATCCTGATATGCGACACGAGCCTTTACATGAAGCAGAAAATGAAATGGTTTACGAGGAAATTTTAGGTTGGCTTGAGTTGTATGCCCAAGCGGTATGATGAATGAGCAGGCATGAAGTATCGGTATTTAATCAAAAAAGACGACATCACCGAATGTCGTTTTTTTAAGACTCTTTTCATGCCGTTTGGTTATGATTGCATCAACTTTGCCAACAAAATACTGCTATTCAATTCGATATAATCAGCGTAGCATATTATTTTAGAGTACATACGTTCACTCTATTTTTTATTTTCTCATCATGCAAGGATGCTACCATGATTTACGACTTTCCGAATACCAAAAATAGTCCTGTTAAATTTCGTGACAAATACGACAACTTCATTGGAGGTGAATGGGTTGCTCCTGAAAATGGTGAGTATTTTGACAACACCAGTCCTGTTAATGGGGCGATGATTTGCCGGGTGGCACGCTCAACTGAAGCCGACATCAACAAAGCCCTTGATGCTGCCCATGCTGCCAAAGACGCTTGGGGCAAAACCAGTGTTGCTGAGCGAGCAGGCATATTGCTTAAAATGGCGGACAAAATTGAAGAAAATTTAGAAAATATTGCAGTAGCTGAAACTTTTGAAAATGGCAAACCTGTCCGAGAAACTTTGGCAGCGGACATCCCTTTAGCCATCGATCACTTGCGTTACTTCGCTGGTGCGATCCGTGCTCAAGAAGGCGGTATTAGCCAAATTGATGAAGATACGGTGGCATATCATTTTCATGAGCCACTGGGCGTGGTGGGTCAAATCATTCCTTGGAATTTTCCTATCTTGATGTCAATGTGGAAGATTGCCCCTGCCCTTGCTGCCGGCAACTGTATTGTACTTAAGCCTGCCGAGCAAACGCCCGCCTCTTTGCTATATTTAATCGAGACCATTGGCATAAGTGATATTTTGCCAGCAGGCGTACTAAACGTGGTCAATGGTTTTGGCGTTGAGGCAGGCAAGCCTCTGGCATCAAGCCCTCGCATCAGCAAAATTGCCTTTACTGGTGAAACGACCACGGGTCGCCTCATTATGCAATATGCCAGTGAAAACATCATTCCTGTGACCTTAGAGTTGGGTGGTAAAAGTCCAAATATCTTTTTAGCCGACATCATGGATGAGGACGATTATTTCCTTGATAAGTTCATAGAAGGGTTGCTCATGGTTGCTCTCAACCAAGGCGAGGTCTGCACTTGCCCGTCTCGAGCCTTAATTCATGAAAGCATTTACGATGACTTTATGGCACGTTGCTTAGAGCGAGCCAAAGCAATTAAGACGGGTAACCCACTTGATACTGAAACCATGGTCGGAGCACAAGCCAGTAACGACCAATTAGAAAAAATCCTCTCTTATCTCGACATCGGTAAAAAAGAGGGTGCTGAAGTCTTAATCGGTGGCGAACAGTTGAAGCAAGAAGGTGAGTTGGTAGATGGTTATTATGTTAAACCTACCATCTTTAAAGGCAACAATGACATGAGAATTTTCCAAGAGGAAATCTTTGGTCCTGTTCTGTCAGTCACCACGTTTAAAGACGATGAAGAAGCCCTGCGAACCGCTAATGATACCTTATATGGATTGGGTGCAGGCGTTTGGACTCGCAGTGTGCACAAAGCCTATCGCTTTGGTCGAAGTATCGAAGCGGGACGGGTATGGACAAATTGCTATCACCTCTACCCTGCCCACGCCGCCTTCGGAGGATATAAACAATCGGGCATCGGACGTGAAAATCACTTAATGATGCTTGAACACTATCAACAAACCAAAAATATGCTTGTGTCTTATAGCACTAAAGCGATGGGTTTTTTCTAAACCTTCGTTAATTTAAATACATTGAGGTGACCATGCAAGTCAGTGCAACCCCCGAATGTCTTGAATTGATCGCTTTGCTTAAACAAAAGCATGGCGATCTGATGTTTCATCAATCAGGTGGTTGCTGTGATGGCAGCTCACCTATGTGCTATCCACTCGGCGAGTTTAAAGTTGGTGGACAAGATGTGTTGGTTGGCGAGATTGGGGAGTGTCCTTTTTATATGGGCAAAGCTCAGTATGAGTTGTGGCAACATACGGATTTGATGATTGATGTGGTTGAGGGACGCGGGGCAAGTTTCTCGCTTGAGATTCCTGAAGGCAAACGTTTTATTGTTCGTTCTGAGGTATGCTCGGTTTAAATATTTCTTAAATCGGTTTTCGCTTTGTCACATTTCATAAAATACTTGCACTATTTCAATTTTCTGCTAAGATAGCCCACCTCAATATAGGCATATAGCTCAGTTGGTTAGAGCACCACCTTGACATGGTGGGGGTCGCTAGTTCGAATCTAGTTATGCCTACCAA
>JAAXIL010000153.1:11194-12806 GCA_012270355.1 Psychrobacter sp. | reverse complement strand
TTCATGATGTGAATGCTTTGCTTCAGCAACACAAAAAAATGGCAAAAATGATGAAAATGCTGTCCAAACCCGAAGGCATCAGCAAAATGATGAAAGCAGTGCAAGGTTTGACTGGTGGCATGGGCGGTGGCGGTGGTCCTTTATTTGGGGGCGGGCAAAATCAACAAGCTCAGGGTGGTCAGGCAGGACAAATGGGCATGCCCCCGTTTGGACTAGATCCAAATAACATGCCTAGCAATGAGGAAATGCAAAAACAAATGGCTGAAATGCAAAAAAATATGCCCCCTGAGTTTAAGAAAAAGTTCAATACGAAGTTTTAACGGGCGGAGAAGACAGGTAAAAGAACAGGTTAAAGAATAATCAAATGATTACCAAGAATGACGTTCCCAAAGATGCGAATGGCGAGCCAAACGATGAGCAACGCCGAGTGATTTATCAAGCTCGGCGGGGTTTAAAAGAGCTGGACTTCTACATCGACCCTTATGTCAAACAGCATTATTTGCATGCAGACGAGGCGGAGCAAGCGACATTTGCCAAATTGCTTACCTATGAAGACCCCGACCTACTCGATTTTTTTATGAACCAAAGCACACCCGATGATGCCGAAGTTGCCAAGCTGATTGCTAAACTAAAACAGTTGCAACATGGTTAGCAAGGCTAGCGATTGCGGTGTAGATGCATCTATCAAACCAATTAGTCATTTGCAGAATGTCTTAATTATTGGCTTCCTACTGCTCTTTGTCGTGGTTTTTGCGTCTGCTGTATCCTCACTTAGTTGGTCAATTTTTGCGGTGGTTGTGTTAGGCGTGGTTTGGCTACTGTCTGTTTTTGTGTTTGTGCCAAAGCATCGTCTTAGCCATCTCACGGTTCTACCTGCCAGCAATGCTTACGAGGAATGGTTACGATGGCAGTTACGCTATTTTAATCGTGGGCGTTCGCACACCAGTTCGCATGAGGCGTTTGAGCTTTGGGAAGCCGAGCTGTGTCGGGTCATGGATTTAGGCTACTGCCTGCATCTCACCTTTAACGTCACCCATCCGATGCCCATGCAAAAATTTGAAGTGATATGGCAAGACCAACTGTCTCTCGATGCGTGGCGAAAACTCAAAGTCATTGCTCGTTGGCATAACAATTAACTACTAGAAAACTTGTTTGCTATGCGTTAGTTTTGCTTTATGTACTATCCGAATTAATTTTAGCAAAAAAAGGAAATATTATGAGTGGACTTCTCGGTAACCTAATTACTCAAGTGGCACGCAGTGCGTTAGACCCCAATGATGCCCAGCGTAATCCCGTTAACCAACGCATCAATACCCGTCGCACAGGCGGTCTTGGTGACGTATTGGGCAGTGTACTAGGCGGTGGTAATGCAGGGTATAATCCCCGTCAATACAACCGTGTGAACATGAATCAATTGGGCATGGACGACATTCTCGGCGGTATGCTTAGAGGACAGATGGGCGGTCGTGCTGGCATGGGCGGTATGGCTGGAGCGGGCGGACTTGGCTCGAGTTTGGGCAGCGTCTTAGGCTCAGGTATGGGTGGTGGTTTAGGTGGCGGTATGGATCGTCTTTCTGGCAGGGGGGGCAATGGTATGCTCATTGCGGCCGTG
>JAAXIL010000153.1:10435-11184 GCA_012270355.1 Psychrobacter sp. | reverse complement strand
TGGCATGGGCAATCAAGCTCATTCTTGGATGAGCAATCAGCAGGACAATGATAATCTTGACCCTGAAGAAGTGACTCGTTTATTCGATTCGAGCGAGATACAGCAGGTAGCCCAGCAAACTGGAGCGGATGAAACTGAGGTGCGTCAAGGTTTGGCAGAGTTGTTCCCCGAAGTGGTGAACCAACTGACGCCAGAAGGCGGACTTGAGCACGAAGCACAAGCCAATCAAGAAGTTGATGCCATCATGAGCCAGTTATCAGGCATGCTGGGTGGTCGTGGTTAGATGTCGCTATCTCTTTTTTAAATCGTTATACTAAAGGGTCATGTTCGCATGACCTTTTTTTATTACTCCCAAATTAGCTGTAATTTCATCATTTTATGTTTTTAGCCATTGATACCGTGTTTGCCCAATGTTCCGTCGCTTTACTTGAAGCCGATGGGCGAGTGGTTTTTGAGCAAACCTTGCCAAGCGACAGGCGACAAACCCAACAAATCTTGCCCATGATTCAGCAAGCGTTTTTGGAGGCGGATATAGCTTTTGCGGACTTAACCGCCCTTATTTTTAACCGAGGTCCAGGGGCATTTAGTGGCATTCGTATCAACACGGCGGTCACTCAAGCCATCGCTTTTTCTCATGATTTGCCTTGTGTGGGGGTATCAAGTTTAGCGGTGGTTGCTCAAGCCGCTGTGCATGTCAATCAGAAGTTGAATGACGTGGATGTGGCGTTCGATGCTCGCAGGGAGCAGGG
>JAAXIL010000153.1:7605-10425 GCA_012270355.1 Psychrobacter sp. | reverse complement strand
AATAAGTGACAAACTCGATAACCATAACATCATGCAAATGGTGCACACCGAGCAAGGCGAAACCTTGTTGGATTATGAGCAATCCACGCCAAAAGATTTACCCATTGTCGGTAACGGAGCAGAATTGCTAGCATTGCATCCCAATCAACACACATTGCCAGATTTAACCCCAAATGCCGTAACGCTCGCCAAACTGGGTATGCAGCACTATAAGCAATTTGGTGGAGTGACTGCCGAAAATGCATTGCCCGTATATGTTCGTAACAATGCTTGGAAGACGCTCGCCGAGCAAGGCAAATAACCTACACTCAAACCTCATTTAACTCATTTTCCTTCCCCATCTAATCCCTATTTTTTGAGCATCGCATAAACATTATGGACTTCTTGTTAGTCATTCAAGCCGTCATCATGGGCATTGTCGAAGGCATTACAGAGTTTTTGCCTATTTCAAGTACGGGTTATTTGATTTTAACCTCTGACCTTTTGGACTTTTGGAGGAAATATAAAGCCGATTTGTTTATTGTGGTGGTGCAATTAGGAGCGATTTTAGCGGTCATTTATGAGTATTGGGGCAGACTCTGGCATGCATTTATGGGTCTGCTCACAGGCAAAGCAGAAGGTTTAACTCATCCTCGCCAGTTAGGAATTAGCCTGATTATTGCCACCATTCCCGTCATGCTCGTTGGCTTTACCTTTGCCGATGCCATCAAAACCATGCTGTTTCATCCCCTCGTGGTTGCGGTTATGCTGATTATTGGTGGATTACTGATTTTTTATGTCGAAAACAGACCCAAACCCATCATTGCTGACGAAGCCGAACAAATCGACTTTAAAACGGCACTAAAAATTGGCTTATTTCAATGTTTGGCATTGATTCCCGGTACATCCCGCTCTGGTTCTACCATCATTGGGGCATTGTGGCTAGGCGTATCCCGCAAAGCTTCCGCCGAATTTTCCTTCTTTCTGGGCATTCCTGTGATTGTCGGAGCAGGGTTGCTGGATTTGCTCAAAAATAAAGACGCATTAACCAGCGGTCAAGATTGGGGCGTACTCAGTGTGGGGACGGCAGTGTCATTTGTTGTGGCATTACTTTGCATTCGCTGGCTAGTAGCATGGGTGAGTCGTAGAGACTTCACCATCTTTGCATGGCTTCGTATTGTGACGGGTGTTCTAGTTTTAATCGCATACTTTTTGGGTTATGGCATTCAAAGCTAAGTCCGTATTTACAGTCCATATAAACAAAAAGCTGAGACTCTAATTCCATGCCCATTCATGTCATCACCGCACCCGATAAAAAAGAGCCAACGCAAAACGTTTTGCAAATGGTCATTGACGACATGGCATTACCGTTGGATTTTGAATGGCTAATCACTGACAATTTAAGTAATAAATCCCTAAATCACCTGATTAAGCCTGCTGGATTGACATTATTAGCTGTTTGGCAAAACGAAACATTGCATCTCACCATCTTACAGTTAAACGCCCAAGGAAAACTGATTAAAACCGCACTAGACTGGCACAAACTGCAACGTCGCATCGTCACGGCAGGGCGAAAGTCAGAGTTAATTTTGCAAGCCAGTAAGTTAGATGCGGATAAGCGTGTTTTGGATGCTACCGCAGGCTTTGGGCAAGAAAGTTTGATTCTCGCCAGTACAGGGGCAAATGTGATGATGCTAGAGTGTCACCCCGTGATGGCGATGCTATTAAGAATTGAGCAGATGAGAATGGACAATGAAAAAAACTGGCAAGGTTTAATGAGCCGTTTAAGCATTCGCTATGGTGATTTTTTACAGATGCCATTTGCAGATAAAAGATTTGACGTGGTCTATCTTGATCCTATGTTTCCCGATTCAAGCTTCGATGCCAAAGTGGGGAAGGGGATGCAACTATTACACGAATGGACGCAACCGCCAAGTTTGTCTGAAGAATTCGCCTTACTTGATAAAGCATTAAGTTTAGCCGACAGTTCGGGCAAGGTTATAGTAAAACGTCCCTTATCCGCCCCAAATCTAGCCAGTGCCGAACCATCTCAAACGTTTGCAAATGATGCCATTCGTTTCGATATATATAAACCCCTATTGTAAATACCCAAATTAAATCCAATAAAAAAAGGCTCTAAATTGAGCCTCTTTATTAAAATAAATCAAAGCAAATTAACTCATGCCTTCAAGCAGACTTTCCGCTTTGGCTTTATGAGCCTCATTGCCACTAGCAAGCACCTCATTGATCAAACGCTTGGCACTGTCATACTCGCCAAGCTCAAGGTATTGTTCTGCCAAATCAAGCGTGACCTGCTCACCGTCCAAATCTTGCACAAAGTCGAAGGCTTGCATGAACTCACTGTCGTCAACCACAGGAGCATCAACACTAACCCCTTCTGTTTGTGCCACCTGTTCTTTTGCAATTTCTTCTTCGGTCATCGCATCGAGTTGAGCATAGGTGTCATCAAGCTCAGATACTGACTCTTGAGTACCACCATCTTGGACGGTAGGCTCTTCAATAGCTGTATCTTCAATAACTGGCTCTTCTATTACAGCAGTTTCTTCCAACTCATCGACTACCAGTTCTGGCTCGCTTTCAGTAGGAGGAGCAATATCAGCTTGTGCAATATCTGCTGATACATCATCTAAGACAATAGCTTCGACTTCATCAGTCGTATTAGCAGTGTCTGTTGTATCATCCCAATTTAAGTCCAAATCTTCGATACTATCGGTGTTGGATTGAGTGTCCCCTAAATCTGTCACATTAAGCTCATCAGTATCTAACCCTTCAACCGTCAAATCTGCCGTGTTATCAAGATTATCCGTATCAGCTTCGATA
>JAAXIL010000153.1:1731-7505 GCA_012270355.1 Psychrobacter sp. | reverse complement strand
CCCTTCAACCGTCAAATCTGCCGTGTTATCAAGATTATCCGTATCAGCTTCGATAGGGTCGTCAATTGAAATGTCTGCAAATTCATCAGATAAGTCTAGCGTACCAGTTTCTAAATCAACATCAGCAGACTGAATGTCGGATACAGGAGAGTCAGTTATGTCAGGAGTGTCTGCAAAGGACAGTGTATTGTCCTCAATGTCTGTCTCAAGATCGACAGTATCAGCTTGGGGTGGAGCTTCATTGGGTAAATCAGGCGTATCGAAACTAAACTCATCATCTAATGATAAACCATCGTCTTGAGAAGAGGTAATATCGGCATCTAAATCATCAGCTTCTAAATCAAAAGTTGCATCATCTAGTGTAGTATTCGATTCAACAGGATTTGTTTGAGTGGTATCATCAGTATCGAACTCACTCATATCAAATTCAAGTGCCCCATCATCATCGAGAGTAGGAGCTTCTGTAGAAGAAGTGGTGTCATTTAATACCAGTTCAGACTCTAAGTCGTCAAAGGAAGGATTGTCTTGTGCAGGCTCTTCATTAAGAGCAAATGAAGGCTCAGGTTTAGGCTCAAGCTCAGCGGGAGCGGTATCCATAGATGAAGCCGCCATTGTAGAAGCTGCGGCTGCCGTCGTGGCAGCAGATGCGGGTGAAGTTGGCTTGGCATCAGACGGAACAGGCGTGTTTGGTTGATGGGTGACGGGCGGTTTGCGAACTGGGGGTGTTTGGGCTGTCGGTGTTTTTCTGCCACGCATCAAAAATAAAATAATGGCAAGTACCACAATCAGCCCAATCACCATAATGACGGTCATGTTCATGAATACAGCTCCCTTTGAATAATTAATTGAGTAGTTAAACTTGTGGTATATGGTTAAATGCGATTATAACAGTTAATCATCAGTTAAAATCTACATCGTCTAAAAATGTCAGGCTTATTGCTCACGTAATTTTCTAAGCCGTTCTTCTAAGTCGGCAAGTTTTTGGTTTTGAATTTGTAATTGTTGGGTTCGATTGTTAAGTTGGGAGTTCAGTTCACCCACACGCCGAGCTTGACTGGCAGTGAGAGAACGAGAAGCTTGCAGCTGGTTGACCAGACTACTGCTCAAACCAGAACCACTGCTAGAGGATTGACCCGACGCACTGGCACCGCGTCCTGCGTCAGCATTTGGCGTGACAATGGTCAAACGAGCATCTGACGGTTTGGAAGAAGCAGATTGAGCGGTCTTATTGGTGCCGCGATTGGTAGATGAGTTCGAGGATGCTGCTTCTTGTCGTAAGTTTGATTGACCATTTACTGAACTGTTGCCAGTTTGACGCCCTGCTGTGGCATTGCGTTTGGCTGAGCTACCTTCAGTTAAACTGCGAGTGGCTTGCCGTGCTTCTTTGGCTGCTCTTACCCCGAGTTTAGAGGGAATGACCTCATAAGCAGGTAAGGTGAGCGTGGTATTTGCCAGTAGTTGATTCTTGTTATTATTCACAAACGAGTTTGGATTGTAAGCCACAATATGCTGCATCACTTCATCCACACTCACGTTGTTTTGTTTGGCAATCTGTAAGGCAATTGTCCATAAATTATCGTGACGCTCTACCCGATAGGTGACATCACCTTTAGGCGTGCTTAAAGAGGCACGAGCAGCTTCTTGTCTATTTTGAGCGTTTGTAGCAAGTGTATCTGCAGATTCATTATTACTGGAATCATCGTCACTGGAATTTGTATTGGTTCGCTGATTGGCGTTGGTTAGGCTGGGATTAGAGGGCGTCGCCACGGGAGCTGTATTGGCTGAAGCGTTTGCCATTTGCGATTTAAAGTAATCGGCAACAGGAGGAGGTACAGCAACCGAGCCTGCTGGCACAATGCGTCTGGTTTCTTTAGTAATTA
This sequence comes from Psychrobacter sp., assembly GCA_012270355.1. Lineage (GTDB taxonomy): Bacteria > Pseudomonadota > Gammaproteobacteria > Pseudomonadales > Moraxellaceae > Psychrobacter. The sequence continues at coordinate 5,625 of JAAXIL010000153.1, read as the reverse complement.
ATGTGTCTGTATTTTGAACTAGCTTTCGTCGATTTATCTCATTATTAGCGACAGTCTGACTGGCGGACGGTGCGGCAGTGTTATCAGCAGGGTCTGATATTGGTTTGAGTGGTGGTGGTGCCGATTTTTTTACTGCCAGCGGTGTGCCAGTCGCAGACACCGTCGGTAAATTTGGTGTAGGCGTCGCACTGATAGTGACTGATGAGGTATTGGATATTTTCGCCGATCTGCTTGTGTCTGATAAAGGGAGAAGTAAGGTTTTGGGCACTGTCGCTTGTTTGCCTGCATCATCAATTTGTAATACCACATCAGCAAACGGGTCAGAGACGGGGGCGGAGGATTGCACCACCAGCTTGCCACTATTTGCAGAAGTCTTCACAAACCTGACGGTCATTGGTACGCTTTGTTTTAACTGCAAATTGGCATAGGCAGATGGGCTGGCAAGTTTTGCGGAGAAATTATTGGCATCAATGTCCGACACGTTAATGGTGGCAGATAACGGCTCATTTTGATTGGAGTTGACGGTTGATTTGCCAATTTCTAACGCATGGGCAGATGTAAAAGAGCAGGCGATACCTAATACACCCAACGCCAAAGTGGACAGGGATAGATTATGACCAGAGGACTTTGTGCGTAAGGGTTGAGTCAATAATTCAGATTTTTGCGACTTAATAGCCATGCCTATTCCTTTATACGGTCAATACGATGATTGTGACATCGTAATTATTTTGAATGTCGTGGTGATTTTATAGCAAGGTGTATCAATAAAAGTTTGCCCATTCGATTGCCTGACGACAATAGGAATACCAAATTGTGACATTATAGCAAAGTGTGGGTGGTGTCAAAGTGAAATAGTTATAATCTCAAACCATGATGCAAATATAGGGTGCTAGCAAAAGACGGTCACTTCAAAAGGTCAAAAGATGTTTGCGTAAAAAAGCCTTGCTGATTATGCTACAGCAGGTTTTAAGGAAATATGACAAACTCAAGTCTGAGTTGATGCAAGAAAGCTTTTTAGAATTAAGTTTTAAAAGAATTAGGAAAAGGAATGAGAATATGTTTAAGGAATATGCCAAATATGACGCATTGGGTTTAGCCAAGCTTATTAAAGACAAAGAAGTGTCAGCCAATGAAGTGTTGCAGGCGGCTTTAGATGCCACCAATCGCATTAACCCAAAACTCAATGCGGTGATTGCTCGCTTTGATGAGCAAGCCAAAGCCTCGTTAGACAACGCTCAATCTCAAAACGCACCGTTTGTGGGCGTGCCATTTTTGCTTAAAGATTTGGGCTTTGAATTAGCAGGACAGCCCAGCAGAATGGGGTCTCGCAGCATTCACTATGTGCCAACGGAAAGTAATGAACTGGTTAAACGCATGCAAAAAACGGGGGTAGCGATTTTTGGCAAAACCAATACGCCTGAGCTTGGACTCATCATCACTACCGAACCCAAATCGAAAGGCGTGACGCACAATCCCTTTAAAAAAGGCTATAGTTCGGGCGGGTCGTCAGGCGGTTCGGCGGCTGCTGTATCTTCGGGTATTGTACCGATGGCAAGTGCAGGCGATGGGGGCGGATCTATTCGCTTTCCTGCCGCGTGGTGTGGTGTGTTTGGCATGAAACCCAGTCGGGGACGCAATCCAAATGGACCTTTCATCGGTGAGGGCTGGGAAGGGGCGACGGCAGATCATGTCATCTCTCGCAGTGTGCGAGACAGTGCTGCCATGCTCGATGCCACGGCAGGGCGAGAAGTTGGGGCTGGGTTTGTCATCGAATCGCCGAAGGGTGCATTTTTGGATGCCGTTTCACGCCCCCCCAAAGCGTTAAAAATTGCCGTCATGCAAGACCCGCTTGTGCCGAATACGAAAGTGGATAAGTCGGTACAAACCGTACTTGAGCAAACCGCCAAACAACTTGAAAATCTAGGGCATCATGTCGATTATGCCCAGCCAAACATTGATATCAACACCATGTGGCGAGATTTTAGCATTGTGGTGTGTTCGCACACCGCGCAAACAATAAACGCCCTCGCCAAACGCTTCGGCAAAGAGCAAGTGGCTAAGTTAGAGCCCCATACTCGCAACATGGTGATGCTCGGGCAAGGGCTGTCTGCTACGGATTTACTATCTGCCAAAGAAGGTTGGCATGATGTGCAGTATCAAATGGGTTTGCTACTTGACCAATACGATGTGATTTTATCGCCTACCGTGCCCACACCTGCCGTCAAACATGGCGTGTTGCCCCCAAACAAACTCGAAGCAGGGGCAGTCAAACTCACAGGTATGTTAAGTCGAGGCGTGAATGTCAGTAAAGTGGCGTTTAAAACAGGGTTGGTCGAACGCATCAGCCATCCTGTCTTAAGCAAAATGGCATATACCATGGTGGGTAATATCACAGGGTTGCCAGCCATGTCCGTGCCCCTCGGCATGAGTCCGAAAGGCTTGCCGATTGGAATGCAATTTATTGGACGCATGGCAGATGAAGAGACGCTATTTTCACTGGCAGGTCAGTTGGAATCGGAAGGGTTATTTAAAGATTCTGCGGTGGACAGATACTCTAAATAACGAGGTTGCATAATAACGAAACCAAAAATTAAAGAAACGCTTCAAGTCAGCAAATTTAGCAAGTACAAGCAGTCCAACAAGCCAGTTTGGCAATAAGATTTTATTTTTTAGGGAATGATGGAAGATAAGAGTTGTTTTGGATAGACTGGGTTCACCACCGCAAATGGTTTTGCAAAAGCTGGGCTAAAGCCTCAGCCTAAAAGCGTTTTGTTTTGAGGCACTTCAGTTGAATAGTAGAGTCGTTAAACCTCTTGCCCGCACGCCCAACCGCTTGACCAAGCCCATTGAAAGTTATACCCGCCAAGCCAGCCCGTCACGTCCAGCACCTCGCCAATAAAGTAAAGGTTGGGTTGCAATTGGCTTTGCATGGTCTTTGACGACACTGCTTCAGTGCTAACGCCCCCTCGGGTGACCTCAGCCGTGCGGTAGCCTTCCGTACCTGACGGGGTCAGTGTCCAGTGATTTAACCGATTGCCAATGCTTTGCAAACGGTCATCTTTAATGTTTGCCAATTCGGTTTCTGCCACATCTGTCCAATACATCGCCTGCCAAGCCGACACCAATTTTTTGGGTAACCACTCGCCCAGCACAGTGCGTAATTTTTGTTTCGGATGCGACTTTTTGCGATGGATAAGCAGTTCCGCCACCTCAACCGTTGGCAATAAATTGATACCTATAGGTTCGCCCATTTGCCAATAATTCGACAATTGCAACATGGCAGGTCCCGATAAGCCTCGATGCGTAAAGAGCATTGGTAACGCAAACAAAATGCGGTCATTAAATGCTACCACATCAAGGCTTAAGCCTGACAAGCTAGCAATCATTTCACCTAAGTCGCCCGTAAAGGTAAATGGCACAAGGCTCGCTTCAGTTGTCACCACGTCATGCCCAAACTGACGGGCAACTTGATAGCCAAAGCCACTTGCCCCCATCGTCGGTATCGACAACCCACCCGTGGCAATCACCAAAGATTGACACTGCAAAACGGAAAGTTTTTTATTTGACGTTTGCGACTGCTTTTTTGCAGTCAGTTGGGTAGCTAACTGAAAGTTTGGTGAGCGTTCTTTAGCAGAAGTTTCGTTTATAGAAAGCTCGTTTGTGGCAGGTTTGGTTATAGAGTCGGCTAGCTTATTCAAAGCAGTGATAGAATCAAAAGAAATAATAGAGGACACTTCCGTATTTAATCGGATTTGTACGCCCACTGCTTCACATTCTGCCATGAGCATTTGCACAATTTCTTTGGCGGAATGTTGGCAAAATAACTGCCCATGTTCCCGCTCTTCATAATCAATGCCATGTTTATCGACCAAAGCGATAAATTCCCAATTTGGA
>JAAXIL010000153.1:0-1721 GCA_012270355.1 Psychrobacter sp. | reverse complement strand
AATATTTGCAAAAATGCTCATGTTTCCCAATAAAATGGGCAGCTTCGACCATATAATTGGTGAAGTTGCAGCGGCCGCCACCCGACATCAGAACTTTTTTACCGACTTTATTTGCGTGGTCAAGCACCAACACTGATCGCCCTCGTTTACCTGCGGTCATGGCACAGTACAACCCCGATGCCCCTGCACCAACGATGATCACATCAAATGTTTGTGCGTGAGAGGATTGAGGCGGTGAGTAAGGCATGGGCATGGCTTTTAAGAATGATAAATTTAATGATGATAAATGCGATGGGATTGCAGGACAAACGAAAAAATAGCAGGATAAACGGGAATAACAGTTTACAAGTGTATCGGATTGCGTAACAATAGGCAGGTTTATCGCCGTCAGGTATGACGCACTTTATCCACCAGATAAAAGGAACTTATCGTGAAAACCTTTCCTATTAGCGAAGAATTTGCCGCTCAAGCAAATATTACGCCCGCCGAATTTTTCGACACTTATCAACAATCCACCGAAAGCGAAGAGGGCAACGAAGCCTTTTGGGAAAGCCGAGCTGAGTTGCTGGATTGGTATAAAAAGCCGACCAAAATTAAAAACGTTAATTATAACCTAGATGATTTTCGCATCAAATGGTTTGAAGATGGCGAGTTAAACGTCGCCTATAACTGCATTGACCGTCATTTAGAAGACAATCCTTATAAACCTGCCATCATCTGGGAAGGGGATCATCCCTCCTTGCATCGCATCATTTCGTTTAAAGAGTTGCATGCAGAAGTGTGCCGTTTAGGCAATGCCATGCGAAAAATGGGCGTTGGCAAAGGCGATCGGGTTACGATTTATCTGCCAATGATTCCAGAAGCCATTGTAACTATGCTTGCTTGTGCTCGAATTGGGGCAGTGCATACGGTGGTATTTGCCGGTTTTTCTGCCGAAAGTTTGGCGTCTCGCATTGTCGATAGCCAATCAAAATTGGTCATCACCGCTGATGAAGGCGTGCGAGGTGGCAAACACACGCCACTTAAAACCAATGTGGATAAAGCCTTAGAAGTGGACGGCACAGACTGTGTCGAAAAAGTCATCGTGGTGCATCGCACGGGTAATTCTGTGCCGATGAGCGGACGACGGGATGTGTGGTATCACACCGTCATCGACAACGCTAACGAAGACTGCGAACCTGAAGTGATGAACGCTGAAGACCCGCTGTTCTTGCTCTATACCTCAGGTTCGACAGGCAAGCCAAAAGGCGTATTGCACACCACAGGTGGCTATCTGACCTATGCATTATCGACGTTCCGTGACGTGTTCGATATAAAAGACGACGACGTATTCTGGTGTACCGCCGATGTGGGCTGGGTAACAGGTCACTCATATGTGACCTATGCCCCGCTTGCCAATGGCACCACGACCGTGATGTTTGAAGGTGTGCCACAATATCCGACGTGGGCTCGCATCGGACAAATCATTGATAAGCATGATATCAGCATTCTCTATACTGCTCCGACAGCCATCCGAGCCATGATGAAAGAGGGTGATGCCTTTGTGCGGGAGTCTGACCGCTCAAGTCTGCGTCTATTAGGCTCTGTGGGTGAACCAATTAACCCCGAAGCTTGGGATTGGTACTATAACGTAGTATGCTAAGGGCGTTGTCATATCGTGGATACTTTGTGGCAAACCGAGAAGGGGCAATATTTTATGACACCCGTTCCGAATGAGGTGT
>JAAXIL010000179.1 GCA_012270355.1 Psychrobacter sp. | reverse complement strand
TGGCATCAAAATCTCGGCTGATACGTGAAGCACGGCGGACAGTGGCAAGCTGATAGCCCGTAAATTGCTCAGTGTCGGGCAGGTCGTATTCGATGACGTTTTCTTCAATTAACGCCATCACCCACTGCGGTTCTTGTCCGCATGCTTCGACCAATTCGTCTAGGGTCATGATTAAATCGTTGAGTTCGCTGGAATGTTGCATTGTTATCTTCCTTTTTTTATTTATTTAGCATTTCTATATCGCCAAACTATCGGGCAATGTCCACATCTGCAAAGCTGTCTTTTAACGCTTCGAACGCTTGTTTTTGAGCGTCGGTGCTGATGGGCGGATTGACGATGTTGAGCGTCAAATATAAATCGCCTGCGGTTTTGGCAGGAATACCTTTGCCCTTGAGGCGTAAGTTATTGCCCGACTTGCTCCCTGCTGGAATGTTCACGCCCAATTTGCCTGCTGGCGTATCCACCGTGATTTTATCGCCCAAACCCGCCTCCCAAGGCATGACATTAACGGTTTGATACACGTCTGCCCCATCGATACGAATGTTGGCAGGATGGTCAATTTTTACCTTTAAGAACAAGTCACCATTTTTACCCCCTGAATAGCTGGCAGACCCTTGCCCAGCAAGGCGAATTTGCTTGCCTTCGGTGATACCCTTAGGGATTTTAATCGACAAGGTTTTTTGCTCATGCGTCATCTGCCCGTTTGCTTGACGAACGGGAACTTGTAGCTTGATGTTATAGTCATCGCCTTGATACACCGAGTCTAACGTGACGTTGATTTCGGCGTGTTGGTCTTGCCCTGCATTAGACTCCGCTTGAGCCTGACGGGCGAAATCTTCAAACCCTTCAAACCCACCGAAGCCTGCTCCGCCCGCTTGCCGTCCACCTGCTTGGTGGTTGCCCCCTTGCCCAAATGCCGAGAAAATATCATCAACTCGCACCCCGCCCCCACCACACCGCGCTCCGACGCCAAACTGGTCTTTGATGACCTCCCCGCGGAAGCCACCACCTGCTGACCCGCCAGATCCGCCACCGCCAAAGCCTCCGAATCCGCCTTGCCCTGCAAACGGATTGGCCCCAATGGCATCGTATTCTCGCCGTTTGTCCTCGTCCTTTAAGGTTTCATACGCATTGTTAATTTCAGCAATTTTTTCATCAGCATTGGGCAAATCGCTTACGTCGGGATGATATTTGCGTACCAATTTACGGTAGGCTTTTTTGATGTCTGCTTCCGACGCCTCTTTGCTCACACCGAGTACATCATAATAAGATTTTTCACTCATAAAGTTGTCCAAATTAAATTGTTATGTTTGTCTCATTAATTTGCTTTATTTTATCATGGCCAATGACAGTTCATAACGCAGTATAGCAAGGTCTTTTATGATCATTTAAGCGTCCTAACACTTTGGGTTATCCCGTTTTACCACAAAGATTAAGCTAACTTGCTCAAGTTACAAGTGACAATAACAGGCTCATTCGACCAGTCTTGACCTGCTTCCATACAAAATGGCGATATAATGCACATTGACCTCTAAATCCCACGTCCAAAACCCTTGCCCCATGCGAACCACCTCCGACAGAATCCGCCACGCTATCGGCTTTGAAATCATCGGGCTACTCATTTACGCCCCATTGTCCAGCTTGCTGTTTGGCTACGAACTGCACACCATGGGCATCATCACGCTTGTCGCCTCGCTCATCGCCACCGCATGGAACTTTGTTTATAACCTTTGGTTCGACAAAGCCCTATTGGCGTGGCGAGGAACGACGGGCAAAACCTTGCCCATTCGAGTGGCTCACGCCCTGCTGTTTGAAGGCGGACTGCTGGTGCTGTTTTTACCCCTGTTGGCGTGGTATCTTGGCATCACACTGTGGCAAGCGTTTATCATGGATATTGCCATGTCCGTGTTTTATGTGGTGTATGGCTTTGTTTATAATTGGGTGTATGACAAGGCGTTCCCTGACGATTTTGCCACCTAAGCCGATTATCATTATCCACTCTCTCGAACCTTTTTTGACCCTCACTCAACCCATAGGTAACACCATGACCACAAACGCACCGACTGCTATGCCTACCCGCCTTGCTCAGATTGACGTGCTTATCAATCCTGCTGGGCAGGCTGACCTTCAAAACTTCCTTAACGAACAAGCCAAAGCCGTCATCTTATCCGTCATTCAAGCGGACATCACCACGCTTGGCGTTGATGCCATCGTCAATGCGGCAAACTCAAGCTTGCTGGGTGGCGGTGGTGTGGACGGGGCGATTCACCGCAAAGCAGGCAAAGAGCTGGTGGCGTATTGTCGTAAGCTGGGCGGTTGCAAAACAGGACACGCCAAAATCACCCCTGCGTTTAACCTACCTTGTGAGTACGTCATTCATACCGTCGGTCCTGTGTGGCAAGGTGGCGATGCTAGCGAACCTCAATTACTGGCAGATTGCTATGCCAATTCGTTAAAACTAGCCGTATACAACAATTGCAAAAAAGTGGCATTTCCTGCCATCAGCACGGGCGTGTATGGTTATCCGTTTGAC
>JAAXIL010000070.1:4265-12864 GCA_012270355.1 Psychrobacter sp. | reverse complement strand
TAGAAAATAAACGTTTATGTAAATACAGTAGTTATTTAAACAAATATCATTGATAAAAGTAATGATTTAAGTGGAATTTTTGCTAATTATCTTTGTTAAAATATACCCATACATTTAATTTTAAATTATTTTTACAAGTTTTATTTTATATCAATCCAATAGAGACTAATCATGACCGACAGCTTCACAAAACCTGCAAAAATTAAACCCAAACATGATGCATTTAACCATCAAAATTATCGTCCGTTTGCGTTTGCACCCCGCTTGCCAGACCGCACATGGGCGGACAAAACCATCACGCAAGCCCCGATTTGGGCAAGTGTCGATTTGCGAGATGGCAACCAAGCATTGATTGACCCGATGACCATTGAGCAAAAGATGCAGTTCTTTAAATTGCTGGTGGACATGGGGTTTAAGGAAATTGAAATCGGCTTTCCGTCAGCGGCACAAGTGGAGTTCGATTTTGCCCGCAAACTGATTGAGGAAAATCACATTCCCGATGACGTGACCATTCAGGTGTTGGTGCAAGCCCGTGAGCATCTCATCAAACGCACGGTTGAGGCATTGGACGGGGTGCATCGGGCAATTGTGCACGTGTATAACTCAACCAGTGTGGTGCAACGCACCAAGGTGTATGGCAAATCCAAAGACGAGATTAAAGCCATTGCCGTCAATGGGGCAAAAATGGTGCAGGATTACGCCAAACAATACCCTGATACTGAGTGGGTATTCCAGTATTCGCCCGAGAGCTTTAGCCAAACTGAAACCGATTTTGCCATTGAGGTGTGCGATGCAGTCAATGACGTGTGGCAACCTGCAAGTGGGCAGGGCGTGATAATCAACTTGCCTGCCACGGTGGAAGCGTCAATGCCGAACATTTTCGCTGACCAAGTGGAATATTTCTGTCGTCATGTCAAAGACCGTGAGCATATCATCATCAGTTTGCACACGCATAACGACAGAGGGTGTGCGATTGCGGCGGCAGAGTTGGGCGTTTTGGCAGGGGCTGACCGCATTGAAGGCACGCTACTCGGCAATGGCGAACGCACGGGCAACATGGATATTATGGTCATGGCGATGAATTTGTATTCGCAAGGCGTTGACCCTGAGCTGGACTTTAGCGACATGAACCGCATGGTGCAGGTGGTCAGCGAATGTAACAATTTACCTTTGCACCCCCGTCATCCGTATGTGGGCGAGTTGGTGTTTACCGCCTTTAGTGGCTCGCATCAAGCTGCGATTAAAAAATCGCTCGACTATAACGAACAACACGCCGACGAGACGCAAAACATTTGGGACGTTGCGTATTTGCCCATCAACCCAACCGACATTGGACGCAGTTATCAAGACGTGGTGCGGATTAACAGTCAGTCGGGCAAAGGCGGAGTGGCATATATCTTACAGCGTGATTACGGCTTTAATTTGCCCCGCTGGATGCAAATTGACTTTAGCCGAGTGGTGCAAAATGAGGCAGAAAACAAAGCTCGTGAGTTGCAAAATGATGAGATTTTGCAAACCTTTATGGACACTTATTTGAAGCAAGACCGGTTTGAGCTAGCCGACTATAGTGTTAGCAATAAATCTGGCGAGGTGCAATTTACAGGCGAAGTGAAGATGGACGAGGACGTGATTCAGATTGCAGGCACAGGCAATGGTCCATTGTCCTCATTCATCGACGGCATGGCACAGCACACAGGCAAAAGCTTGAGCATCACCAACTACAGCGAACACGCCATCGCCCCCGAGCAAGCCGAACGTTTGGACTACGGGCAAATGATCGACGCCGATTTGCAGGACAAAACAGGGGCAAATGCGGTAGCGTATATTCAACTCAATGTCGATGGTACGATTTATTCGGGCATTGGCACAGCGAGTAGCACCGTATCTGCCATGCTTGGCGGGGCATTATCTGCATTGGCTCAGTCGATTTAAACCTCTTATAGTTAATTTAGTTGGTTTAGATAAATACTGAATTTTATTATGCATCTAAAACCTCTCCCTAATCCCTCACCTTTATTAAGGAGTGGGAACCGCTCCCCCCTTAGTAAGGGGAGGGTTGGGGTCAGGTCAGTCGATGAATTTGTAATGAGTAGTAAATTAAGAGATTAACTAAAATTTAATCGAATTAAAATTAAAAATGATGCCGTGCCATCAAATGCGACACCGATTGACGCATAAAATTCAATACGATGGGTTTATGCTTGCCATTGTTGAATAACTCGCTTAAGGTAGTCTTAATTATCAACAGACGGTGACAGAATGGAAAATGTATCGTTATTGTCCATGACATTGGCAGGGATTTTGTCGGGTGCAGGAGCGACAGGCGAGCAAGCCGTGATTTCCACATACGTCTTGCCCGAAATTGCAGGTCTGTGGGAATTGGATTTGTCGCAGGTGCCTCAAAATCAAACTGTAATTGATATTGAGGGATTGGATCATAGTAACTCAACTAACTTTGACACTGATTTGTTGGATGCAAATACTGAACTGGATGGCTCGATAAATGAAGCCACAAGTCGAACCATTGAAGTTTTGCCAAGCGAAGCAAAAAAAACAACTGTAACAACGCAGGCAACTGCGTTAACCCAACCCATTCAAGTCACTAGTCCGTGCCAAGAACGTTATAACTTTTCTCGGGACAATGCCGTGACGACCACAAGTGGGGCGGAATGGACGTATGGCAACTATGTCTATCAGCATCAAGATGAGGGCTTGCCTGTATTATTTATCAATACAACGTATGATAATAACCAAGTTGATTGCTCGGGCAACCAAATTGACCAGACGGGCGAGACCATTCATACCTTTGTCGATTATGATGCTGTCAATCATCAAATGCGATGGTGCAGGGATGCTGATGGCAAAGATTGTTTTATGCAGTTTCACCGGCTTTTGCCATAAAAAGTGGAATGTTTGTACGATATCTGAGCGATAGGTATTGCAATATCTCTTAATTTCGCTATAATACGCCCCCTATGGAGTCGTGGCAGAGCGGTTGAATGCACCGGTCTTGAAAACCGGCAAGGGTTCATAGCCCTTCGAGAGTTCGAATCTCTCCGACTCCGCCATATTTTTGATTTTTTGTATCGTTGATTACCTACTTAAGCCATTCGCATGTGCGTTTGGCTTTTTTTATGCGTGTTGTTTTGGGCTGAATCCTTTACAATACCGTCATCACTTAATACATTCACCAACTGATATAGATATTGTCATGTCAAACCGTTTGCCTGCCATGTTAATTGCTGTTTTGATGCCCCTGCTGTTGTTTCGGTGGTTTGCCCCGACGCTGGCGTGGCAACTGGACTTCTGGGGTCTATGGCTATTGGCAATGATACTGGTTGGCTTGCCCATTCTTTATGCAGAAGGGGCGATGGCAGTGCGAGCGGGTCAACAAAATTTGCCTGTACTTGGCATGCAAACCTTGACCCGAGAGGCAGATAAGTCGGTTGGTTGGCGGAGTTTTGCTTGGCTGGCAGTGGTGCTCGTCATGTTGGTGGCGGGGTTAGGTTTGGACAGTGCTTCAGCAAATGGTATGGAGGCACTGAGCCAACTGGGCGTGACGCTGAGTGTGCCAGTATTTGCGGTGGGAGCGGTACTCACGATTATTGCAGGGCTACTTAGCCTTGTTGGGCGACAACTGTTGATGCCAGCGATTGGGTTAATATTGATTGGATTAGTGGTTGGCGTTATTCAAGGGATTGCTGGGCATCCCCCCGTGCTTGATTTGCAGATGACTGGCACAAGCCTAACAGAGTGGGCGGTTGCGGTGCTGTTGGCACTGGTGTGCGTTGGGGCAGGCACAGGGCTGTATTGGTATGCCTACCCTCAAGATGGCGATAAAAAGCCAAACATGACCCGAAAGGTGATGCCGATTTGGCTAACCCAACTGGCGATTGGGGTGGTGTTGCTACTGATTAGCAATGTGTCGATTACGGCATTGCACGAGCAACCGTCGTTTGCCAGTTTGATTACCTCGTTAGGTGTGTTGTTGGCTTCAGCTTATCTGATGCACATTGCCAGTTTGCAGTTGGCAACGGTATTTAAACAATTTGGCATATGGATTGCCACGCTGATTGTTATGGCAGTGGTGCTGGCGGTTGTGCTGATAGTCAAACCCAGTTGGCAAGTGGCGTTGGTGGCGTTTTTAAGCTTAATTTGTGCTTTAGAGTTGGCAATATTTAGCGGGTGGCAGATGAAAATCAGTCATTTAAGAAAGTCGCTTAATTTTGCCAGTGAAGGCAGATACAATGTATGGCGGGTAGCCATTCGTATCATTGCCCCACTTGGTATCTTGCTTGCCATATTGGCAATTGTGATGGGCTGGCTTGGGCTATCGTGATACGCCATGACTGATAACGCTAAAACCATTCCCATTAGCATTGCTTATGCCCCGACGCCTGAAGAACAACGTTATCTTAAGCTGAACGTTCCGCAAGGCACAAGGGTAGGGGATGTGATTATCATGACAGGATGGCTAGACGATGATGAGGAATTACGCAAGTGGTTTGAGGCAAATCGACACGCTTTGAAAGTGGATAAGCGAGCATGGCGAGTTGGCATATTTTCGCACAAAGTGTTGCTAAGCGAGGTGGTGCGAGCCGATGACCGCATTGAAGTCTATCGCCCGCTTACCCTCGACCCGATGCAACAACGGCAAAATAGATTACAAAGCCGTCAAAAACAAAGCAACTAACGAACCGTCTATAAAATACAATAAGACAAGAAATCTAGTTTGGCAAAGAGTCAATGCCCGACACTTTTTGCACCGTGCCAGCGTCATTAAAATAAATGATTAAATGTTGACTGGCGTTTTTGATTTCGGGCTTATCTTCTCTTGTGCCATAGGTGCCGGGGGTGTAGTCGTAAATATAATCCCAGCGGTTTGGAGCAAGCGTATCTCGCATCGCAGGGCTACCGAGTACATAAAGCACTTGGTTTGGTGTCATGCCGACTTGTACTTTCTGAGCTTGGGTTTGGGTAATGGGCGTGCCTTGCGGTAAATCAATTTTATAAACCCCAAAGGTGGAACACGCCGATAGGCTAACGCTTGATGCGAGTAATAGGGCAGTTGTGGCAACAGATAGCTTGCTCATGGAAAATTCTAACTTTATTTCATGGTAGGGTTTGCTATGATACGACAATCTACTTATTTTAACCATACCCATTCACACGTTCTGATTATTCGTTTATTTTAAGAGTTTGTTTCATCAATAGTCATTCATACTAATCACTCATATTTACAAGTCACTCATACTAACAAGGATAAGCACATGGGATTTACCAATCAGGATTTACGCAAAGCTGGGCTTAAGGTTACGTTGCCGAGGGTCAAAATTTTAGAGCTATTAGAAAGTGCTGAGCATCACCACATGAGTGCCGAAGATGTGTATAAAGCCTTGATTGAGCAAGGTGAAGATGTGGGGCTGGCGACGGTTTATCGAGTGCTGACTCAGTTTGAGCAAGCAGGCATTGTTGAACGTCACAACTTTGAAAATAACCTATCGGTCTTTGAAATCATGCAAGATGAGCATCACGACCACTTGGTGTGTGATGTGTGTGGCAAAATCATCGAGTTTCATAACGATGTCATTGAGCAAGAACAGCTCAAAGTAGCAAAAGAGCATGGCTTTAAGTTATCTGGGCATTCACTTGTGTTGTACGGGGTTTGTGATGATGCCAGTTGCCGGGACACATTGGCTAAAGCTTAGTTTTTGTAGTCAAGCTCACAAAAAGCCAGCTAGTAAAAAGTAAGCTAAAAAAAGCCAGCAGAACGCTGGCTTTTTTTGTTAAGACAAACCTGAGCTACATAGCTACATCATTCCATCTCAAGTGATAGTCCATAGGTTTCATCATCGATGCCTTTGCCCGCATTTTTGCCTTCAAGCTTGATGCGTAAACGTAAGTCGTTTGGTGAGTCAGCGTGTTTGATGGCATCTTTGAAAGTAATCTCGCCCGCTTCATACAAGTCAAATAAGGCTTGGTCAAAGGTCTGCATGCCAACATCACGTGAGCGTGTCATGACAGGCTTAATTTCATGCACCTCACCTTTACGGATGTAATCGCCAATCAACTGGGTATTTAACAAAATCTCAATGGCGGCTCGTCTGCCCTTGCCGTCTGGCGTTGGAATGAGTTGTTGGGCGACGACTGCTCGTAGGTTGAGCGACAAGTCCATGAACAACTGATTATGCCTATCTGCTTCAAAAAAGTGAATGATACGGTCAACCGCTTGGTTAGCATTGTTAGCGTGCAAGGTGGCAAGAACTAAGTGACCCGTTTCGGCATACTGAATGGCGTAGCTCATGACCTCACGGTTACGAATCTCACCAATCAAAATGACATCGGGAGCTTGTCTAAGGGTGTTTTTTAAACCCGCTTCAAATGAAAGCGTGTCAATACCCACTTCTCGCTGGGTGATGATGCACCCTTTATGCTGATGTAAATACTCAATCGGGTATTCAATAGTGATGATATGATCTCGAGAATTCTCATTGCGGTGACCAATCATAGCTGCAATCGGAGTCGATTTACCCGTACCCTTCGCCCCGATCAACAAGATAATGACGCGTTTGGTCATGGCAAGTTCGTTCAAAATGGGCGGTAGGTTCAAGTCTTGAACGGTTGGAATTTCGGTTTCAATTTTCCGTAGCACCATGCCCGCGTGGTTACGTTGAATAAACGCACTGACGCGAAAGCGAGCGGTTTCCAGACTGTCCGAGATGGCAAACTGGCATTCGTTGGTGTCTTCGAATTCCTGTTTTTGGCTGTCGGTCATGATGCTGGTTACCAGTTTCATGCACTGCCTACCTGTCAGCGGATTTTTACCCACGGGTAAAATCTGACCGTTGACTTTAATGGAAGGGGGCACGCCTTCGGTAATGAACATATCCGAGCCGTTTTTTTGAACCATGAGTTGCAGTAATTTATCAAAATCCATGATATGCGTCTTCGTCTAATATTGTTTGTTTATTATTTATTTAATAAATGGTAAGGGGAAATAGAGTTAGGATTGCTCAACTCTAAATAAACGCTTCAGGCTGTTTGGCATAAGGTCTGGCGGCTTCTTTGGTTACTGTCTTGCTAGCAACTAAGTTTTTGAGCGTCTGATCCAGCGTAATCATACCATCGCCAGCACCCGTTTGGATGGCAGAATACATCTGAGCGATTTTGTTTTCACGGATGAGGTTGCGAATCGCAGGCGTGCCAAGCATGATTTCATGAGCGGCTACCCGTCCGCCACCCGTCTTTTTAAGTAGCGTTTGCGAAATCACCGCTTGCAAAGATTCGGAGAGCATCGCTCGAATCATGTCTTTTTCGGCAGCGGGGAATACGTCAATCACACGGTCAATGGTTTTGGCAGCAGAGCTGGTGTGCAATGTGCCAAACACCAAGTGACCCGTTTCGGCGGCGGTCAAAGCAAGGCGGATGGTTTCCAAATCCCGCATCTCACCGACCAAAATCACGTCGGGATCTTCCCGCAATGCCGAACGTAAAGCAGCATCAAAACTTAGGGTATCTCGATGCACTTCCCGTTGGTTAATCAAGCTGTTTTTGGACTCATGCACAAACTCAATCGGATCTTCGATGGTCAAAATGTGTTCTTTGCGATTTTCGTTGATATAGTCAATCATGGCAGCAAGCGAGGTCGATTTGCCTGACCCTGTAGGTCCTGTCACCAAAACCACGCCTCGTTTAAACGACGAAATCTTTTTGAACACTTCGCCCATGCCTAAGTCTTCCATCGTCAATACTTTGGAAGGAATGGTACGAAAAACATGCCTCGACGACTGATCGCTGTTTGTCATTCATGATGGCATAGATGAGGCTATGCACTGTTATATGTTCCATCGGGCGCATGTTGCCCTTAACGATTTCACCATCCACCCGAATCATGGCAGGCAGACCCGCTGAAATGTGCAAATCCGACGCGTTGTGTTTGTGAGCAAATCGCAATAGGCTTTCAATGCTGATGTCTGCCATAAAACTGTCCTTGAGTTTTCGTTATGAATTGCAAAATATATAGCTAACTATCATAGCAAGCTAAAAAAAATTTGTCAGATATAATATGATGCTTAAGTAAAATTCATAGCATCAATGGTGAGAGAAATAACTGTGACCAACAATCAAACAAATTCAGCCGAGCAAAGACCTAAAAACTCTGAAGCTGAGCTATTACAAAACTGGCAACATATCACCGAGCAAATTGTTCAAGCCAGTCAAGCCCATCAGCCAGTAACTTTAATCGCAGTGTCTAAAACTAAACCTGCCAGCAGGATTGCTGAGCTGGCTCAAGCAGGACAACGGGATTTTGGTGAAAACTACTTGCAAGAAGCAATGGAGAAAATTGCGGAACTCAAAGAACATGCCGACTGTGAAAATATCGTTTGGCACTATATCGGTAGCATACAACGCAATAAAACTCGAGACATTGCCGAGAATTTTGATTGGGTGCAAACAGTGGAGCGGGGCATCATCGCCAAACGTCTTAACAACCAACGCCCCGATGACTTGCCGAATTTAAATGTGCTCATTCAGGTCAATATTGATAATGAGGACAGCAAATCGGGGTGTGCGGTTGATGAATTAGATGAATTAGTGG
>JAAXIL010000070.1:2089-4255 GCA_012270355.1 Psychrobacter sp. | reverse complement strand
TTAATATGTGGGAAACAGCTCGACCTGTCGTTGAAAAATATATAGCCGGAACTTTAGGCCCAAAAGCAATTGTGAGAGATTTTTTGAAGATCGCAAAAGTCCTCCGTAAGTTTGGTCCTCAACTCCCTAAGCTATTAGAGGACTTCATAAGATGGTATAAATTTGATGATAAAAATTGAATTCAGTTCAATATTGATATTGAGGACTGTAAATCGGGGTGTGCGGGTGAGGAATTAAATGATTTAGTGGATGAAGTGAAAGGCTATGAGCGTCTCACACTGCGAGGTTTGATGATTTTACCTGCTAAAGACGACAACACCGAGGCATTTGCTCGCACTAAAGCATTATTTGATGACATTAAAATCAAACATCCCGAACTAGAACAATGGGACACACTCAGTATGGGCATGAGTGGTGACATGGTACAAGCCATTCAAAATGGCTCAACGATGGTGCGGGTCGGCAGTGCAATTTTTGGGGCGAGGGCATAAGTTAACCCACCGCCCACCCATTCACAAGCGGATAACGACGCTCACGTCCAAATGCTCGACGGCTAACCTTCGTGCCAATGGCAGATTGACGACGCTTGTATTCTCCTGCATCGACCTTGGCAACGATGGACTTAACGACTTCTGAATCAAACCCTTGTTCTGTCATTTCCGCCAACGATTTATCCGCATCGATGTAGGCTTGTAATAGGGTATCTAGTGCGGTGATGTCTGCGACGCCTTTTGGCAAATGTGCATCCGTCTTTGACCGACTCAGCACCCGCTCAGGGATAACGGGAGTATCTTCAAGCTGATTGCGATACTCGGCAAGTTCAAATACCTGCGATTTATACACGTCTTTGAGCACGTCAAATCCGCCTGCCATGTCGCCGTATAGCGTCGGCTCACCCATCGCCAGCTCAGTTTTGTTGCCCGATGTGATGACCAACTGCCCAAATTTATTGGATAATGCCATCAGTACCATGCCCCTTGCTCGGGCTTGCACGTTTTGTTCGGTTTTGTGCCGTTCGTCTGCATTGTCTCGGAACAGGGGGGCGAGAGTATGACGCATCCCATCCACCGCATCGTGAATCGGACATACGGTAAATGAGACATTTAATCTGCGGGCTTGAGCTTCAGCATCCTCAAGACTATGTTGCGAGGTGTACTTATATGGCATGGTAACGGCATAAACCTTGTCCGCCCCTAACGCATCAACGGCGATGCTCAGGGTAAGAGCCGAATCGACCCCACCCGACAAGCCAACAATCACTCCGCCAAACCCTGATTGTGACACATAATCTCGCAGACCTACCATCAAGGCTTGATAGCGTTCGGAGACCTCGTTTAGTGGCAATACATTGGTTTGATGATCAGGCGTAAAATGCCCTGCCTCTATGTCAAACTCAACCACTTGCAACTGCTCGGTAAACCGTTCGGATTCTATCGCAATCGTACCCTCAGGTTGCACCGCCATCGATCCGCCGTCAAACACCAAATCATCTTGACCACCCACACTATTGGCATAAAGAATGGGTAAATTCGTGTCGCCCGCTTTTTTTGCCAACACCGTTTTGCGTAAGTCTTGTTTGCCTGCCTCAAACGGCGAGGCATTGACCACGACTGCCACGTCTGCCCCTTGTTCTTTCAAGGCTTGAATGGGGGCATCCTGCCACACGTCTGCCCCGATAAGCAGTCCGATGGTGATGCCGGCAAAGTCAAACAAGACTTGATTACGACCTTTGCTAAAATAACGCCGTTCGTCAAATACCCCATAATTGGGCAGAGTTTGCTTGTGATAAAAGCCCTTTTGCTGACCGTCGTGCAGGATGGCGATGGAATTAAAGGTGCCATGCTGGTCAATGTGCGGATAGCCCACGATCATAACCATGTCTTTGAGGTCATCTGCCTGCGTTAAAGCGTCGATGCCCGCTTTGACTCGATCGCTCAAGCTTGGACGCAACAATAAATCCTCAGGCGGATAGCCAAGCAAAGTCAATTCAGGAAAAACGACAACATTCGCCCCTTTTTCTTTGGCTTCATGGGCAAATTTAAGAATTTTTTGTACATTGCCATCAATGTCGCCAACGCCAAATTGTCCTTGAGCAAGAGCAAATTTAACGGTGTTATGATTTTTTGCATTATTGTTTTGATGACCGTTTTGGTCATTATTTTGAGA
>JAAXIL010000070.1:0-2079 GCA_012270355.1 Psychrobacter sp. | reverse complement strand
ATCTAATTTATTATCACACCATATAACTTACTTATAACGCTTGCATTTCATTTAACACTTTATCCAAAAGGGTATGAATTTGTTTTGCTTCCTCGGATGCACGCTTGGCAGTTTGCTGATGCCCTTGGCTTTCGGCGTATAAGTTCAAGCAACACAGCACCAACAAGTTTTCGTGGCTCAAATGTGGGGCTTGATTGCGTATGTCTTGCACAAAATTATCAATGTACCGACTGGCAGTTTGCAACTCGTCTTGTTCGTCCTCAGGGCAGGTGATGGTGTACGTCTTGCCCATGATGCTTATTTTGACAGACACATTTTTTGAGGTGGGTTTCGGCGACTGCGGTTTGATGGTGGTGGTTTGCCGAGATGGGCTAGGCTGATTATTTTGGCTGTTTTGATTGGCAGGTTTGGTAGTTGGTTTAGCCTCTGTTTTGTCATTGACTAAGCTAGTATTACTTGATTTCGACGCCTGACTGTCGGGCTTGTTATTGACGCCATCCGCATTGGTGGGATTGGCTTTATTGACGGCGGGTTGAGCCGTTTTGCCGTCTGTCGAATCAGCGTCGGTTTTCAATGGATTCGTGTCCTTAATTAAAGGTTTGGATGCAGGCTTTGGCGATATAGCAGGCTCGTCCGTGCTGACTTTAGGAGTATTCGGCGTTTGTGGGGCGGTAGATTCGGACATAATGGGGCAGTTCTTATTAATGTATCAGTGAGTTTAAATAGTAATGAGTTTGAATGGTGAAAGCCGTGGCAAGGTTGATTGCTATGCTTGCAGGTTGTTATCAATTTTGGTCAAACGCTCTAGCACCACTTTGGTATGCTCAAGTGCCGAGCGGTTTTTGTCTTGCAACTTTTGGTTGGCAGATTTGAGTGCGTCCACTTCATCGACCAAGCGTCGGTTGGCAGATTTGAGTTGCTCAAACTCTTGGTTTAGCACGTCATGCTCGGTTTGTAGTTGTCAATAATCGGTTTCGAGCATGTTTTGTTCAGCAGTCAGCTTTTCGATTTTGTCTTTGGCATATCGCTCACTGTTTTTGACTTCTGCCAATTGAATTTTAAGCTGATTGACTTGAGATACGTCCACTTTTGGTTTGTCTTTGATAAGTTTCAACTCACCTGCGGTATTGCGATAGCGATTGCGAACCGTTTGCCATTGGCTCTCAAGCTGTTTGAGCTTAGGTAATAAAGAGTCAGGCACAATGGTTTCCAAATTGCCTTCAGGTTTTGAGTTATGTGGAGCGTTGCGTTTGCTGTCTTGAGTGAGTTCTGTCATAGTCAATGTTGAACAAATTATAAAATTACCTTTAATAATGCCACAAATGCCCATATCTTAGCCAGTCTAAGCCGTTAAAATAAATATTTGTGCACATATTTAAATAAGTGAGACATAATGAACGATAACCTTTCGGGTTGGAATGAGTGGTCTGAAGCCTTTGACGATTGGACGGATGTGAGCATCAGTGAATTGCATGGGCTGATGACAGGGGTGATGACCGCTTGTCATCCTCCGACAGAGGGCAAAGATTGGGCAAGGTTTTTAGAAGAACTAAGCTTTAGTGAGCCTGCTGAGCAGGCATTAACCTTGCTGACCGAGGAGGCCGAAGACGTGGCGTTTGCCCTCAAAGATAAGGATGATGCGTATGGGTTTATGCCTTTAGTGCCCGATGATGAACATGATTTGTATGAGCGGATGCTGGCTCTGAAACATTGGGCGAGTGGATTTTTAACGGGCATTGGCGTGGCGGATATGTCCTTAACCGATGCCGAGCAAGAGAGCCTTGTCGATTTGGCAAAAATCGCCAGCATACGTCTGGAGCCAGATACCGAGTTTGACGAAGAGGGCGGGGAAGAGTCTTATTTCCAGCTGTTTGATTTTCCTAGCATGATGCCTTTCAGTCTTTCCACTCGTCAACGCAAGGATTTATTGGAATTGCCTCTCATCGCAGGCTTGCCATTACACGCCAAGACCGCACAGGAAGTTCAAGCCCAGTCCGAAACTCCATCCATACCGCCGGTTGTGGATGCGATGAATTATCAGCGTCCTTCTTAAAGGTTTTATTCTTAGACGTTCTTTAG
>JAAXIL010000118.1:10024-12892 GCA_012270355.1 Psychrobacter sp. | reverse complement strand
CATCATTTGGGGCATTACTCTTAAAATTTTTTGATTTGAATATCATTTTTTGGTTTTTAGCAGGTTTTGCAGTGCTCAACTTGTTGCTTACGAAGCTGTTTTTTCATGAAACTTTGAGTGAAGAAAATCGCAATTATCAGCCTATAAAAACTGTATTTAAGCAGTACGCAGATTTGGTTAAAGACCCTACATTTGGTTTTCCTGCGATTGGGGCTGGACTGCTGATGGGGACAATGTTTGTGTATATTAGTGCGGCTCCTGAATTACTCATGGATGTTTATGGATTGGACGAAACGACATTTAGTATCATTTTTGGCATGAATGCAGCAGGTTTTATTGGTTTGACTCAGATCAATCAGTGGTTGACCAATCGCTTTCGGTTGCTGACCCTGTTGCGAATTGGAGCAGTGGTGCAAGCCGTGTCTGCTACTGCCTTGCTTGGGTTGGGTTTGGTTTTTGGTACACAAGCGTGGTTGCCATTGGTGCTACTTTGCATTTTTTGTTGTATCGCCGCTTTGGGGGTGACTCAGCCCAATGCCTCTGCCATCTCGCTTGCGTTTCAAAAACATCGGGCAGGCATGGCAAGTGCGTTGCAAGGGTCACTTATGTTTTTTGTTGGTATATTTGGTGGACTGATGCTCAATTTGTTCCCAGTAAATGCGGTACTTAAACTTGGGTTTACCATGAGTATATTGATGATTGCTGGCACTATATTTGTGTTTCAGGTGGATAAAAACTTAAATTTAGAACACGCAGAATAAGCCCTGTCCTAACTTTCAATAAAAAAACAGCCTCGAAGGCTGTTTTTTTATTGAAAGTTATATCGTTAACTATCTTCTTAGTTGTAACGGGTCACCCCATCATTAATAACTTTTGGCGTAACAAAAATAAGCAACTCTTGTTTATCATTACTACGCACATCACTTCTAAACATTCTGCCTAAATAGGGTAAGTCACCTAAGAAAGGCACTTTTTCGACATTGTTATTGATTTGATTACGGAAAATGCCACCCAAAACGATGGTTTGACCATCTTCCATAATTACATTTGTCGTAAGGGCATCTCTAGCGATAGCAACACTACCCCCTGTCGCAAAACTCGGTGTGCCATTTTCGATATTGAGCTCTAGTCCAATTTTACCGTCAGGAGTAATGTTGGGCGTGGCTTCCAAAATCAGCCCAGCTTCGACAAAACTTGTGGAGGTAGCTCCACTTGCGGCAGCTTCTTGATATGGAATTTGTGTGCCTGATGACACTCTTGCCGTTTGCTTGTCTGTTGTTAAAACTTTTGGTGTCGAGATGACTTCTCCCCGACCGTCAGCTTGCAATGCCGACAATTCCAAATCAATCATCAGATCAGACATAGAAAGCAAGCCAAACGCAATACGACCAGCGGGATTAGCCACGCCTAAATCTACGTTTAGGTTATCAGGACGAGTGATGTCATAACTCGGGTAGTTAACAGTTTGCCCGTTTACAGTCGTTGATTCGACATCAAACTCTTTTAGATCCCAAAGCGTCTGATTGCTACCACCAACGAGTAAGTCACGATTGTTAGCAGCCCCATTCGATAAAATACCCCATTTCACACCCAGCTCTTTACTAAAGCTGTCTGTGGCACTCACGATACGAGCTTCAATCATCACTTGTTTAACAGGAATGTCAATTTGAGCAATCAGTTCGCGAATGTTTTCAATGCTGTCGGAGGTGTCTTTGACAATTAAAGTGTTGGTACGTTCATCTACAGTAACCGTACCACGCTCAGAAAGTAATGAACCACTGTCACGATTACGTCCCACACCCGTGTTGGAAGATCTACCCTGTGAAATCAGTGTCAATACATCTTCGGCTATGGCGTAGCTAAGACGAATGTATTCGGTACGCAAAGGTAGAAAGGTATCAACTTTTTGTTGGGCTTCAAGTTCAGCGGCTTCTTGCTCGGCAAGCTCAGTAGCTGGGGCAACCAAAATCACGTTGCCATTGGCACGCATACCCAGATTTTTACTCTTTAAAATAATATCAAGAGCCTGATCCCAAGGCACATTAATTAAATTTAGCGTAATATTACCTTGAACACCATCGCTCGCCACGATGTTCATTTCGGTAAACTGTGAGATTAAATGTAGGACACTACGAACCTCGACATTTTGAAAGTCTACGGACAGAGGTTCACCCGAATACACTTTTTCTTCCAAAGTGGGTTCACGCAAAAGTTCTGGTGGTTTAACGCTAATATTAACTTGAGTTCCTGACTGATACGCCTGATATTCAAAATCATCAGCCATATCAATGGTAACCACGCCATTTCGACCATTGTTTCTAGCACTGACCGAAGACACCAATCCGCCACTGACGTTTTGTTGTTGTACTAAATTACTAGGCACCGTCGCCCCTGTCATGCGGACAACAATGCTGTTGCCTTGACGCTGAATGTCAACAGGAATGCTCTCGTTGGCAATGCCAATGCTGATATTGCCACTTTGAGCGTTGCCGGAATAATTGACACTGGTCAATCCTGCATAGCTGGCACTTACACGCGTGGGCGTAGCATAAGCAGGATTTAACAATGGGTTAACACGTACCACCATTTCTTCAGGTGGCGGTTGTACCACGACGACAGGATCAGGACGGGCTGAATTTTCAGCAATAATCACGGGGTCATTGATGACAACTGGCTCTTGTACATATACGGGCTCGGGGGTGATAATCGTATCAGCGACGTAGGCTTGTTGCGACGTGATTGGAGACTCGGTGATGACAGGATTGGACGCCACCATGGTAGCTGGGGCAGTAGCGTTTGGATCGCCAATATTTACCAGCAATGCGTCACCGGCGAATTGAGTATTCACCGACGGGTTGGCATCAGCAT
>JAAXIL010000118.1:0-10014 GCA_012270355.1 Psychrobacter sp. | reverse complement strand
GTGTAGTGTTAGGTGACGTGCCTATGACGGTCGATGGTCGGGATCATCAGCGAGACTCGCACCCAGAGGAAGATAGCGATCGGAAACTAGGTCTCGCACACATCGAGTAGCGTTTGGATCGACAGTCTTAACCACCACTGCGTCACCGGCGCATTGAGTATTCACCGAGGGGTTTGCAACATCATTTAATCCCACAATGAGTCTTGTGGTCTCATCGCCACTTAATGTAGTGACATTGCTAATGACACCTTGATTCATGGTGTTTTGACGATTAGGGAGCCCATTTTCAATATTCTTAAAGTCCAGCACTAAACGTGGTGGGTTGTCCAACTGATACGCTTCAGGTGTTACCGGCAAACCATCAAAATCTAAGCGAAGCTGGGTGGTTGCAACATCAGGCTGAGTCACACTCATGGCAGTGATGCTTTGATCAGCATAAGCCGATAGACTCACAGTTGTGATGGCAGCCACTAAAGCACGGCGAGCAAATTTAGCCCGGTTGTATGAGTTGGTTAAGCCTTGTGATGTATTGCTATGGGTTGTCATTCTTATTTCCTCATCAAGCCATCATGTCTTTGACAGTCATTGTCACAATTTTTTTAAAAAAGGTTATAGGGGGGATACGATTGAAGCGGGTTTTTCAACAAATCCAGCTCGAGTATCTGGTACTATTTCTATTAGGTTAATTTGATTTGGGGTTATTTCTACAATCCGCCCATCACTCATACCCATATAGTCACCAATCTGCACGCTATCTACTAAACCGTCTGGACGTTGTACCAGCCCGTACTGCTCACCATTTGGTGACACCACAATGCCGCGATAAACAAGCTCTGATAATTCAAATGACTCAAGCGGCTCTTTGATGCGAGTTAAGTCCGGGGCAACGCCATCTGTTGTTGCAATTGCCTCTTGGCGATTTAACAAGCTAGGTGGCATAAATGGGCTACGCACATCACTTGCATTGTACACGTAATCTTCGACCAACTCTGGTGTCGGCGGCGGCTCAACAGGCTGAGCCGGTGAATTTCGGATTTCCGCCATTTTGACATTGGCTTCATTCACACGGTCAGTACATCCGATAGATGTCAACAATGTCGCTGCACAAATGGTCATGAAGCCATGCTTGAGTGCAGAATTAGAATCTAAATGATGAGATAGGGATATGTTCATGATTATTCTCCTGCCTCTGATTCAGTCTCGCCCTCGGCGGGTGGAGTTTCTTCGATTTCTTTTGAGCGGTAAGTCTTGGTGTTTAGTACCAAGGTGAGCTCAGGGAATGTCTCAAGTGTGGGCTGAGGGTTAGAGACCTCAAAGTCATGCATAGTAATGATACGAGGTAAGGCAGCGATACCACTAATAAAAGAGCCAAATTGATGATACTCTCCAACCGCTGCAATACGAATGGGCTGCTCAATGAACAACTCTTGTTCCACCTCGGGCTCAATAGAGATATCCTGAAAACGGATACCGCTACCCACCCCAGTCATGTTGATGCCTTCAACCAATTCAGATACTCGAGTGTCCTTGGGTAATTGATCGAGCAACGCATTGAACTCAACCTCCATCTGAGCCACTTGACGCCTATACTCTTCTAAATGCCGAGCTTTGGACTCTTTCTCGCGATAAGTATCCAGTAGCGTTTGTTCTTCGGCTTCGGCAGCCTGAATCTCGTCAATCTTTTTACTGATAGGCAAGGCATAAGCTAAAGCTGCAATAAATAATAACAGCATCAAAATTATGAAAATTTTGACAGCAGTTGGCCAGTTGCCATAATTTTGCATATCAAGATTTTGCAGGCTTCGCCAAAATTCTTTTAAATCCATCGACTGGCGGGCAGGCTTTTTAGTTTTAGCAAGTTTAGAGGTTTTAGCAGGCTTTTTGCGTATAGATAATGCCATTATTGCTCTCCTGTTGTGTCTGCAGCCACATCGCCCTCGGTGTCTTCGGCGACAGAGGTGTTAATGACCTGTGTAGTAACAACAAAATCAATATAGCTATCTTCGGGATAGATGACACGGTCGGCATCTTCAGCAGAAATGGTAGGGGCTTCTTGATAAGCAGTGATGTTTTGTTTGATGAAACTGACCTTAGAGTTGCCTAACCAATCGCTGGCGTCTAAGTTGCGAACCAGTGCAGAGACCACATTTGGATTGTCTGCCTTGCCAGTAAAGCTTAGCGTATCATCGGTTCTTTGGAAGGTGGTTAAGTACATATTCTGCGGAATGGCACGGGCAACATCATCCCAAATGCGTACCGGTAGCGGACGCTTACCTTGCAGGTCTTGAACCACTGTCATGCGTGAGATGATTTCTTCACGGCGTTGTTCTAAGGTTTCGATTTCGGCAAGCTGGGCATCAAGTTTGGCATTTTCAGCGATAATGCCATCATTAGCGATACGTTGCTCGGACAGCTCATTGTTAAAAAATGTCCAAACTGCAAAAGCCAATGCCAGTCCGAGCAACAAAATACCAATAACTAGGGTAATAAATTCTTTGTTTTTGCGTTCGCGAAGCTCTTCACGCCAAGGCAGTAAATTAATGCGTGCCATTAGTCAAAACTCCTTAGGGCAAGACCACAAGCCACCATCAAACTTGGGGCATCCACTGCCAGTTGTTCACTATTAACTCTAGAGCCAACCGTCATGTTAATAAAGGGGTTGGCGATTGAGACATAGCTGCCAAGCTTTTGCTGCATCAAAGTGGCAAGACCAGGTAATGCGGCACTACCACCACTGAGCACAATGTGATCGACATTATTGAATTGGCTAGAGGAAAAATAAAACTGTAACGAGCGGGTGACTTGCTGAACGAGGTTGTCCATGAAAGGGGTGAGAACCTCAGATCGATAATCGTCAGGTAAGGTTTGCTCACGCTTGTTAATGGTGGCTTCTTCAAAAGTTAAACCATAACGGCTTTGAATGGCTTCAGTCAGTTGAGCACCGCCAAAGAGTTGTTCACGGCTATACACAAATTCACCATTTTGCACCACATAAAGGGTGGTTTGATGATGACCAATATCAACGAGTGCAACGACATCAGGTTGGTGCGGTAGGCTGCTTGCCATCAGGTCAAATGCTCGCTCCATAGCGTGTGATTCAATATCCATCACTTTAGTGTCCAACCCACCAAATGATAACGCATCGACACGTTGCTCAACATTTTCAGAACGAGAAGCCGCCAGTAAGACTTGCACAAGATTAGGATCAATTTCAGAAGGTCCAAGAATCTCAAAATCTAAGTTAACTTCCGCGAGTGGATAGGGGATGTATTGATCAGCATCAAGACGTATTTGCGCTTCACGTTCACTTTCGGTCATCACCGCATCCATCTCAATAATTTTGGTAATGACCGCTGAGCCTGATACGGCTGTGGCAACTTGCTTTTTGCCAAGTCCAAGCCGACGGGCTAGCTGAGAGACGGCTTCACCGACAGATTCACTATTGACAATGGCATCATCAACAATCATGCCTTGAGCAAGTGGTTCAATGCCATAAGACTTTAAATGATACACCCCTTGTTGACGTAAAACTTCAACCATTTTAACGGAGGTTGAACTGAGATCGACACCAATGAGTTGCTTGGCCTTTGAGCTAAATAGTCTCACAAACCGAGTTCCTTCTAATCGTTAATCTTATTCCAAGTAGAGATTGACTTTTTTAATAAACAGATACAATACGTTACTTATCAGATAGATTCAAGCGAGGATAAATAATTTTATAGAAATAATGTATAAAAAGCACAATCATTTAGATGAACATTTGTCGATTATAACTTTTAAATTGAATTTTGTCTTTTGATTTCTTCAACTGAGTTTATAGAAGCTCAAGCATTAATAGATAGACTGTGCCAAGAAGTTGTTTATGTTACCAGCCATTCCGATGCAAAATTAGCTTATAATAGTCCTCTTTATCCATTCGTCATTGCTACCATGTCCCAAACTGCCAATAAATCACTCTCGTTTCAACTGCTGCAATATCTTGTCTGGTTAGTCTTAGCATTGATTGCCTTTGCATTGATTTTGGCACTTGCTCTGCCCATTGGTTTTTATGGCATGGCGATGTATGTGTCGCCAAAGCTACCGAGTGTGAGCGAAATTCAAAAGGCGAATTTGGAGATGCCTTTGCAGATTTATAGCAAAGATAATTTGTTGGTTGGACAATATGGCAACCGAATGTCGCTACCCATCACTTATGACCAGATTCCCGAAAAACAGATTCAGGCGTTTTTGGCGGCAGAAGATGCCTCCTTTTATGAGCATAGTGGCATCAGTATCAAAGGGCTGGGGCGAGCAGTGACAGAAGTCATCAGCGATGAAGGGGTACAAACGGGCGGTTCAACCATCACCATGCAGGTGGCAAAAAACTATTTTTTGACGCCCGAACGCACCTTTAACCGCAAACTGACCGAGCTATATTTAGCCCGAAAAATTGAGTCTGAACTGACTAAGCAAGAAATCCTGACCCTTTATGTCAACAAAATTTATATGGGTGAGGGGGCGTATGGCGTTCGAGCTGGGGCAAAAAAATACTTCAGTAAGTCACTGGATAAGCTAAGCATTGCTCAAATGGCAACGCTGGCAGGCTTACCCAAAGCCCCTTCGCAAAATAACCCCGTCGAAAACCCTGAGCAAGCCATGATACGGCGTAACTGGATTTTGGGTAGGATGCTTTATTTGGGTTATATCACTCAAGCTGAACACGATAAGGCGATTGCCGAACCGATGGGATTAAGAGTGTATCGTGAGCAACTTGATGCCAACATGCCCTATTTGGCTGAGATGACACGGCAGGCGATGGTAACTCGCTTTGGTGAGGAGGTGATCAATTCAGGTTGGCGTGTCCGATTAACGGTAGATAGCAAAGTACAGACGGAAGCTGAACAGGCACTGGAAAAAGGCTTAATCAGCTATGATCGTCGGCATGGTTGGCGTGGGGTTGAAACGTCTGCCAAAGAGCTATTAGAAGAAAAAGGAATCGAAGGCGGGGCATCGCTCGACGATTATGTGATGTTTAATAACATGTATCCTGCCAAGGTGACTGAAGTCGGCTACCGTAGTTTTAAGGCGGTGCTTAAAGATGGCACAGAGGTGGAGGTGCCTTGGTCGGGCATGAGGTGGGCAAAGCTGTATTTAGATGCCAATCGCATCTCAGGCTACCCAGGACGGGCATCTCGACTAGTGGCAAAAGACGACATTGTGCGTGTTACGCCAAATGCAGATAAGACCGCTTGGGTGCTCAATCAAGTGCCGAATGTGCAAGGCAGTTTGGTATCTCTTGAGCCTGAAACAGGGGCACTCACCGCATTGGTGGGGGGCTTTGATTATAAGCACAGCAAATTCAATCGAGCGACACAAGGCTGGCGGCAACCTGGCTCGACCATCAAGCCGCTGGTATATGCCGCTGCACTCGAAAAAGGCTTCCGACCCGACAGCACTGTGTCTGATAGACCGCTTCGAGTAGGCGAATGGAAACCCAAAAACTCAGATGGCAGATTTTATGGTGACATGACTCTTAGACGAGGATTGTATTTGTCACGTAACTTGGTATCGATTCGTCTGCTTCGCTCGGTTGGCACGGCGGATGCTAGGCATTTGCTTGGCCAGTTTGGGCTCGATAAAGATAAGTTGCCCACCACGTTGTCGCTTGCCTTGGGAGCAGGGCAAGCCACACCGCTACAAATGGCAACTGCCTATGCCACCTTTGCTAATGGTGGGCATCGGATACAACCATATTTTATTGAGCAGATTTATAGCTACGATAACAAACTACTGTATCAAGCCAATCCGCAACGGGCATGTGCGACTTGTTTTAATCAAGACTTAGAAGACACAAACAAAAAATTACTCGAAGACTATGAGCAGCAAAGCGAAGCTGAAGCAAATGAGCGTGAAGCCGACCTTAAGACTTTGCAAGAAAATCCTGAGCTACTTGCCTCAATTAATGCGTTGATTGCTGAAGAATTGGCACAAGAACAAGCTGAGCAACAAGACAGTGAGGCAGCAACAGAGGCACTTGATGCCAGTGAGGATTTGCAAACGGGCGGTAGCGATGAGACAGAGGAAACTGAAGCTGAGAGCGAAACAGAAAGCAAGACTAAAGAGGCGATACCTGCCTCTGAAAAAACCCAGCGTCTTAAAAACTTGGTGTATGCCCTGCGTTTCAACGCATCGCCAGTTAGTGATCGGCTCAAACCTACCCTCATCAATTATAACGCTGCCAATCAAGCCCCACGCATCTTGAAATCAGGGGTGACATATGAAATGGCGGATATGTTACGCGACGTGATTCGAATGGGTACAGCAAAAAAAGCAAAGGCTTTGGGCCGAGGCGACATTGGTGGTAAAACAGGTACGACCAACGAGGCTAAAGATGCGTGGTTTGCAGGGTTTCATCCCAGCCTCGTGAGCGTGGTTTGGGTTGGGTTTGACCAACCTGCGACGCTTGGGCGACGAGAGTATGGTGGCGTTGCTGCCCTGCCCATTTGGATGGAATTTATGGGTGAGCAGTTGGCAAACAAGCCAGCACAGTGGGTCAGTATTGATAATGTATCGAAAGCAGAAAAAGAAGAAACCGAAGTTATTGATATCACCAACGACAGCATAGAGAGCGAAATCGATGCGGAGCCGCAAAGCAAAGACATCAATAAAGCGGAAGACGATGATGCCACTGCTTTGCCGACGCCCTCTGTAACTCGTCGTCCTCTACCACCGCCACCTCCGAGAAACAATGCCATCAGCAACCGTAAGTTGCCTACCTCACGAATTTCTCGTCCAAACGCAACATCATCTAGTCGAGCTGGTTCGGTAAATTCTCAGCAATCTGCTGATTCCGCCCCGTCTAGAAATACGAGCAACCCATTGACGGTTGAAAAAGTAGACGAAATGCCTGAGTTACAATAGATAGACGGTAATTACTAAAAAGTATTTCATTAACAGTACCTCAATCCAGCATCAAGTGTTGGATTGATTTTCATTGTGCATTTTGTCATTCATACGATGAAATGTACTTTTATCACCACTCATGCACTGAGATTACGCCTCAGTTAGCTGGAGACTTATTATGACAGACAATCAGATTCAAGATAATGCCAAATCCACAGTGTCCAATAATGACATACCAAACTTGCCCATCGTGGTGACGGCACTGTATAAATTCACCCCCTTTGCCGATTATGAAAACTACCAAGCACCCCTAAAGCAGGTGATGCTGGATAATGATGTTAAAGGTACATTGCTCATCGCTAGCGAGGGCATCAATGGCACGATTTCGGGGGAGCGAGCAGGCATGAATAAAGTGCTGGACTATATCCGCTCTATTCCTGCTATTGGTGAGTTTGACTATAAAGAGTCATTGACTGATGCACAGCCTTTTTACCGCACCAAAGTGAAACTTAAAAAAGAGATTGTGACCATGGGCGTTGAAGGCATCGACCCTTTGCAGTCGGTAGGGCGATATGTCAAACCGAGCGAGTGGAACGACCTTATTAGCGACCCTGACGTATTACTGATTGACACTCGTAACGACTATGAGGTGCAAATTGGCACCTTCAAAAATGCGGTGAATCCGAAAACGCAAACCTTTCGGGAGTTCCCTGAATATGTGCAAAAAGAGCTTGACCCCGCCAAGCATAAAAAGGTAGCCATGTTCTGCACGGGGGGTATTCGCTGTGAAAAATCAACCGCTTATTTGCGTGAGCAAGGGTTTGAAGAAGTCTATCATCTCGAAGGTGGTATCTTAAAGTATTTAGAGGACGTGCCAAGCGAAGAATCTTTGTGGCAAGGCGATTGCTTCGTGTTTGATAATCGCGTTGCGGTGGGGCATGATTTGCAAAAAAGCGAGTACGATCAGTGCTATGCTTGCCGAATGCCCATCACCGAAGTGGACAAGCAAGACCCTGCCTATGTCAAAGGCGAATCCTGCCCACATTGCATTGACAAAGCCAGTGATGAGCAAAAGGCACGTTTCCGCGAGCGTCAACGCCAGATTGAACTTGCTAAAGCACGGGGCGAAGTGCATATTGGTGGTGAGGTGATGGACGTGATGGAACAACGTCGTCAGCAAAAACTAGCAGAGAAACAAGAACCAAAACAGACGGAAAGCGACCAGACTTCAAGCTAAATGTTTCTTGTCATTACCAAACTAAAAGCCCCAAACAAGCTAGGTTGTTTGGGGCTTTTCTATGAGTGCGGTAACTTTTAATATTCTGCTACTCTTCTACCCATTCGCCATTTCGCCAGTATAAACCCCAGCGGGTCGCCTTGCCTGTCTTGAGACTTTCCGAACCCACATATTGCTCAGACTGCTTGCGTGACCAACGTAAAATGGTTGGATTACCGTCAGGGTCTTGGTCGGGGGCATCAAACAAGTAATGGAATTTGTCTTCCAGTTGGTCTTTGATGGGGCGTAACTCGGCAAGTTTGGGCGGTCGAGTTTCCCGAATTTTTGGAAACTTGGATGCCGCTAAAAATAGTCCCGCCGCACCCTCTCGCAAAATGTAATGGTCATCATGTTTTTGCGATTTGAGGTCGGGCATGTCAATCGGATCCATGCGTGGCGGGGCAGGCTCGCCATTTTTGAGCACCTTGCGAGTGTTGTCGCAGTTGTTGCAGGCAAAATAAGGTCCAAAGCGTCCTGTTTTGAGTTCCATTTCGCCATCGCATTTATTGCAGGGAATGGTTGGGGCATCCGAGCCCGGCACTTCAAATTTGCCTTCTTCTAAGACGTAGCCGTCGCAGTCGGGGTTGTTACCACAAACGTGTAGTTTTAAGCCCCCATCAACAATATAACCGTCCATTGCCGTGTCACATTTTGGACAGCGTTTCTTTTCCATCAAATCTTTGACTTCGGCTTCGGTGGCTTCATCACCATCTGTGGTTTCAGGGTCGTCCAAATTGGCAAACGCCTCGACAGGCATGAGATTTTTTGTGCCTTTACAGCGTTCTTTGGGCGGTAGGTTATAACCCGTACAGCCTAAAAACACGCCCGTCGAACCGTTGCGTAATTGCATCGGGCGACCACACAAATCGCAGTGCACGTCTGGCACGTCGGTGGGGTCATTGGGTCGCATACCATCTTTGTCTTTGGCGTGTTCCAGTTTGCCCTTGAAGTCGCCATAGAAATTGTCCAGCACTGCCTTCCAGTTTTGCTCACCCTCAGCAACGTGGTCGAGTTTGTCTTCAAGTCCTGCGGTAAAGGTATAATCCATCAAGTCTGGAAAACTCTCGGTCAAACGGTCGGTCACAATGTCGCCCATCTTTTCGGCAAACAGGCGTTTGTTCTCTAGCTTGACGTAGCCACGGGCTTGGATGGTCGAAATAATCGAGGCATAGGTGGACGGTCGCCCAATGCCTTTTTTCTCAAGTTCCTTGACCAAACTGGCTTCGGTATAGCGAGCAGGCGGTTTGGTGAAGTGTTGGCTGGGGTCGAGTTTCACCAGCGTGAGCACGTCGCCTTGCTTCACGTCAGGCAGTAGCGTGTCGTCGGTTTTGGCAGGGGGTTGAACTTTGGTGTAGCCGTCAAAAGTCATGGTGCGACCACGAGCCTTGAGCGTAATGTCATTGGCATCGACGAGTAAACTCACCGACTTATATTTAGCGGGGGGCATCTGACACGCCACAAACTGTCGCCAAATCAGTTCATAAAGACGAATCGCATCACGTTCTACGCCTTTGAGTTGGCTAGATTTTAAGGTGACCGACGGGGGGCGAATCGCTTCGTGAGCTTCTTGAGCGTTTTGTTTATTGCCATAAAAGTTGGGCTTTTCAGGCACGTATTTTTTGCCAAAATTATCCTCAATATAACCCCGCACACTGGCAATGGCATCGCCCGATAAAAACGTCGAATCGGTACGCATATAGGTAATGTGCCCTGCTTCATACAACCGCTGGGCTAAAATCATGGTTTTTTTGACCGAAAAGCCCAAGCGAGTGCTGGCTGACTGTTGCAACGTCGAGGTAATAAATGGGGCAGAAGGGCGAGATTGTGTCGGCTTTTCTACTCGCTCGCTAACGACG
>JAAXIL010000170.1:6549-13018 GCA_012270355.1 Psychrobacter sp. | reverse complement strand
CCTGAACCACAGTCAAAATCCAATTATTCACCTTCTACAATCACCTCTACTGATTTGAATGCCAAAGCTGAAGCCTCAAATGCTAGCCCTACTCAGCCTTTAGACCGTTTGAAAACATCTGCATTTGACCGCCGACTGTCCATCGCCAAAGCCTCATTTAACATTGGTAGGCGTTGGGCAGGCAATAGCGTGGGTGGATTGTTTATGAGCAAAGAGGCTCGCACTTCTCGCAATCAAGCCTTTATGCAAGAGCAAGCCGATTATTTGGTGCGTGAGCTTGGCAAACTCAAAGGCTCAGTTGTCAAAATCGGACAAATGCTGGCGTTGTACGGTGAGCATTTTTTACCACCCGAGATTACCGAGGCATTGCATACCTTAAATGACAACACCGCTTCGCTGGCGTGGACTGTGGTTGAGCAAACCTTACGCCGTGAGTTGGGCGACAAATTGAGTGAGCTTGAGGTGGACCCAGCCCCCATCGGCACGGCATCGCTGGCTCAGGTGCATCGGGCAACCATTATCGCAACGGGCGAACAAGTCGTTCTTAAAGTGCAGTACCCAGGTGTTGCCGATGCGATTGACTCAGATTTGAGCTTGTTTCGCCACCTGCTCAAGGTCACCAATGCTGTACCACAAATGCAAGTGTTAGACGCCTGGTTTTTAGAGATTAAAGACCTGCTCAAGACCGAAGTCAATTACAAGCTGGAAGCCGACACTACCAAACGGTTTGGCGAACGACTGGCTGATGATGAGCGATACGTGGTGCCGAAGGTGTATGACGCTTATTCGACCATGCGAGTTCTTTGCCTCAGCTATGAAGTAGGCGAGCCAATCACTCAAGTCGATATGGATGCCCTGTCGCAAACCCGCCGAGACGCATTAGGGCAAGCGGTCATCGATATTTTGTTGAATGAAATTTTTGTGTGGGGCGAGATGCAAACCGACCCCAATTTTGGCAACTATTTAATTCGGTTAGCGGATTTAGAGGGTGATGCGTCGCAAGATAAACTCGTACTGCTCGACTTTGGGGCAATGCGTCAGTTTGATGGCAAATTGCTATCCATTGCACGAGGCTTGATGATTGCAGGCTATCAACATGATAAAACTGCCATGCTAAGTGCCATGCACGGCTATGAGTTTTTTGATGCCATGAACGAGCGGGACAAGGGCAACATGGCAGACGTATTTTTGCTCGCCACCGAGCCCTTTCGCAAGACGGCTTTGGCCAATCACGGCTACCGTTGGGCGACCAGTAACTTGCATGAACGGTTAATGACGTTATCGGGCGAGGCGATGCAAACCCGTCACTTTAGCTTGCCCCCCAAAGAATTTATGTTCATCTCTCGTAAATTTATAGGGGCATATACATTTTTGACAGTGTTAGATGCAGTCACCGACTCCGAGCTGAGATTGCACAACTTTGTGCCGTTGGGTTAATCGCATTTTATAAATGGCTCACAATATTCTAAGCGAACGGTAAATAAAATACGTGTGATGGACAATCACAATCGCTACTACCTAAATGACCTATCGCTTGACACTCACTTTTGCCGAACACTTCTGCCAGTTCACACTCGCTCAAGTGGTCATCGGTGGTTACCCAACATCCTTTTAATCTCATCTCATCTTGCAAATAATCAATGTGCCAATGGCGTTTTTTTGCTTTGTCTGTCCGCCAATGTCGGCTCAATCGTGCCAGCAGTCCGCCTGACCCTTTGGCACTGCCCACATAGAAATAATGTCCTGCTTCAAAGGTTTGCTCACTCATCGCACCCACGGTGATTGTCGTTTTGTGTTCAAGTGTCAAGTGCAAGACATATACCCCTTTTGACGCAGGCAATTTTAAGGGGTCATCTATCCACCTAAGTTGCACCGCAAAGGACTTATCTGCCAATAGGTCAAAAATATCAATAATATTAGTGGGCATGGTGGTCATTTTATGTCCTTATGTAAATTGGCAGGAACGTCATGATGTGATTAAATATATATGATCAAATCGGGTTCGATAACCCTTAGGCTTACTCAAGGTGAGTTGCTGACAAACTTCGCCTCTTGCAAGGTATTTAATCTCAAAATGAGTTCGCTGACTGTCCTCAGGTACAGGCTCGAGCACGCATGGCAGTCGCCATATCGCTTCGGCTTGGTGCTTGGCTTCTTGCATATATTCGGCAATATTACTCACCAGTATAATTTGTCCACCATCTTTTACACGGGATAATAAAAACTCAAAAAATGGCATATTTAGCCAGCGTTGGTTAGGATTGTGTGGCTCAGGGTTCGGGTACAGTAAATATACGCTGTCGAGGCAGTTTGGCGGTATAGCATAGGTCACATAGGGAATGGCATCGGCATGAATGGGTGTCAAATTTTCTAACTTCTCGCCTGCCTGCCTAATTTTGTGCACCTCTTTTGCAAAGGCTTGATATTTGCCTTGGGTTCGTTCAATCGCAATCAAAACTTCATCAGGATTCAACTTTGCATACTCGATGGCGTGTTTACCCTTACCTGCCCCAATTTCAAGCACCAGCTTTCGCTTTGAATGTGGTAAAACTGGTCGTGTAAACGCTCTTGGCGGTCTGAGTTTGTCAGGTTGAAACGCTCGGGCAAAACAGTGGCTATACTTAAGTGGCTTAGACTTAGGCTCGCATTGGTTAGCGATTCGCAAATCGCCTTGATTGATAGATTTATTTGCTACGTCATTTACTACGTCAATTTTATTCGCCATATCTTATCGTGATTTTATTGCAACTGGGATTAAGAAATTACTTGAATTAAAGAGTCAGTAGGCAAAA
Source organism: Psychrobacter sp. (assembly GCA_012270355.1). Lineage (GTDB taxonomy): Bacteria > Pseudomonadota > Gammaproteobacteria > Pseudomonadales > Moraxellaceae > Psychrobacter. The sequence continues at coordinate 10,226 of JAAXIL010000170.1, read as the reverse complement.
CGGACTTAGGCGTATTATAATCTTTTAACTGCTTGCTAAAACCCCACATCACCAACCAAACTCAAACTATGCCAAACAACGTTTCTTCATCGCAAAATTCCCCCCACTTAGATTCACTCTCTGCAAATAACATGACCTACCCTCGCCCTCGTTGTCAAACCCCGACCACTTTGGCAGACAACCCATTTAAGCCATTTTGCTCTAAACAATGTAAATGGATTGACTTTGGCGACTGGGCAAATGAAGAATATCGTTTGCCGAGTGAAGAAGCTCCATTTTCTGACGAACGGTAAAATTATACTAAAACACTTTTTGAATACTAATTACACTTTCTAGGACAACCCATGACCACCGACTCAGCAAAAACTCACTCTCACATCATGCCCACCTATGCCCCTCAGCCTATTAGCTTTGTCAAAGGGCAAGGCAGTTGGCTCTATAGCAAAGACAATACTGCCTATTTAGAAGCATTGACAGGTATTGCGGATTGTGGGCTTGGGCATTGTCATCCCAAAGTTAGCGAAGCAATTTGTGAGCAGGCTCAAACTTTGGTGCATACCAGCAATTTATTTCGCATCGATTGGCAAGAACGGGCTGCCGACGTGTTATGTGCCGCTGCCAACATGGACAGTGTGTTTTTTGCCAATAGCGGGGCAGAAGCCAATGAAGCGGCTTTAAAAATGGCACGATTATACGGACATCGAAAGGACTACAAACAACCGAAAGTCATCGTGATGGAAAAGTCTTTTCATGGACGCACCCTTTTGACCGTGTCAGCAACCGCCAATCCGAAAGCTCGAGAAGGGTTTTTTACGCTTGATGACGACTTTATCCGTGTGCCCTTTGGCGATATTCAGGCGATTGAAACCGCTTTACCCCAGCATGAGGAAGGGGTTGCCATCTTGCTTGAACCCATTCAAGGTGATGTCGGATTAAACACCGCAAAAAATCGCTTTACTTATTTGTAAGATGTGCAAGCCCTTTGCGACAAACATGAATTATTGTTTATGATTGATGAGGTGCAGACGGGTAACGGACGCACAGGCAAGTACTTCGCCTATCAACACAGCAACGCTCGCCCCGATGTGCTGACGACTGCCAAAGGCTTGGGCAATGGCTATCCTGTTGGAGCTTGTCTGGTGCGAGGCCGGGCAAACGGTTTGTTTGGCACAGGTAGTCATGGTTCGACCTATGGCGGCACGCCCCTCGCCAGCCGAGTGGTGCACACCGTATATGACGTGCTTGCCAACACCGATGTCATGCAAAATGCGGTCTCTGAGGGAAACTTTATTCAAACCTACCTGCAAGACTCGCTATCAGATTATGCGGTCACCACTCGAGGGCATGGCATGATGATTGGGATTGTGTTACCTGAAGGCACAGATTGTACGGGTTTAGTAGATTTCGCTCGTGAGCAAGAAAAGTTGATTGTCAACGTCACGGGTTCGCACGTGGTTCGGTTATTACCCCCACTCAATCTAAGCCGTGAAGACAGTGAGCAAGTTGTTGAACGTCTCACCCGTGTCATTAAACAAACAATCCGCTAAACTTTAAATAGGACATCTAAAACCCAGACAACTGTTTAAGTGTTTGCTTAAGCAGGGTTTGGGTGTCCATCACTGCATCTCCATCTGCCCTATCAGCGTCATCGACTTGACTTCGAGCCGATTTAATAGCGAGCTGGGCTTCTTTTTCTCGATAGCCCAAGCTAATCAATGCCGATTCTACCTCGGCAATGACAACGGCTTCGTTATTCGTCTCAGATAAAAGGTGTGATGCATCTAAAGTAGCCAAAGATAAATCTCCGGCATCAGAGCTTCCATCAATGTGATCTAGTTTATCTTTAAGCTCAATCAACAAGCGTTGAGCCGTTTTTTTACCCACACCAGGCACCCGAGTCAAAGCCGCATCGTTTTCGCTTTGCACACACTGCTTGAGTTCGTTGGCGGAGAATGTCGAGAGCATGGCGAGTGCCATTTTCGCACCCACACCATTAATACGAATCAAGGTACGAAACACCTGCCGTGTGGCTTTGTCATTAAAGCCAAATAACAGTTGAGCATCTTCTCGAACGTGCAGATGCGTCCAAATTTGGCAATCGGCGTGCAGTTGCAGTTGGCAAAAATCGGGTAATGGCAGTTCAATCTCATATCCTACGCCTGATGCCGTCATAACACACGCTTGCGGTGCCGATAAATCAACCACTGTGCCTTTTATCAATCCAATCATGCCTTACTCGTTCGCTAATCATCAAAACGTTATTATAAAAATCCATCAGCCATAAAAAAAGCCCTGATTGGTATCAGAGCTTTCGTAGACAAGCTATCGAATAATACTAAAAATTAATAGTCTTGATCTTCGTCAACCGCTTCTTTGACGGCAGGATCAGCTTGCAAATCAACATTTTCGTTATTCGCAGCATCAGCCGCTACATTCTCTGCACCTGCTTCTACAGCATTTGCTCCAGATGCCACAGCAGTCGCACCTTCTTCAGCGATTTTGTTAGCACCATTGGCAACGGCTTCTGCACCATTAACCGCTGCACCAGCAACAACCGCCGCACCGGTTTGTGCACCATCTACCACGTCTTCGCCTGCAGCTGCAAGGTTATCCCCTGCATTCACAACTGCATTTTCAGTCGCTTCACCTGCAGTTTGAGCAGCTTGAGCAGCATCATCACCGGCATGTTCAGCTGCTTCTTCGACTTGTCCTGCATCCGCCGCTTCTTCGGTTTGTTGACTACAGCCAGATACTGCTACTAAACCAGCTACAAATCCTGCTATCCATAATTTATTATTCAACATGCCATTCTCCTCATATAAAGTGACATTAAAAACTTTCCCATTCTATACTTAACCGAACGGACAAACAATTACTTTTAGCTAAAGTAGTGTAATTAATTCCAACGGTTATGTAACTATTGACATTATTTATTTAAACATTCCAGACGCATTAGATTATTTCTTAGCATCTTCTAACGCTTTTACCGCAGGTAAGGTTTTGCCTTCAACGAACTCCAAGAACGCCCCGCCCCCTGTCGATAAATAGCTCACGTCGTCTGCCACCCCAAACTTATGAATCGCTGCTAAGGTATCGCCGCCACCAGCCATGCTAAACGCATCAGATTGTGCTATGGCATCGGCAAGTTTTTGTGTACCTTCAGCAAACGCATCCACCTCAAACACCCCCAACGGTCCATTCCATAGAATGGTTTTGGCATTAGCTACCACGTCCAAAATCTCTTGCATGCCTGCTGGCGATACATCCAAAATCATCTCATTATCTTGCACCGCATCGATGGCACGAGAAGTAGCAGATGCCGAACCCAGCGAGCCGATAAAGTCTGAAAAATCCACACTGTCTTTGCTTGCAACGACCACTTCACTGGGTAGCACAATGTGCGTTTTTTGCATGATGGCACGGGCAGTATCAACCATATCAGCCTCACAAAGCGAAGCCCCTACGTTATGTCCATCTGCCAGCAAAAAGGTGTTGGCAATCCCGCCACCGACAATAATATGATCACAAATGTCTGCCAAACTGTTGAGTACGTCAAGCTTTGTCGACACTTTTGAGCCACCGACAATTGCCACCATCGGTTTGGCAGGGTGCTTGAGGGCTGTATCCAAAGCGTCCAGCTCGCCTGCAAGTAATAAACCCGCCCCTACAGGCTTACC
>JAAXIL010000170.1:5309-6539 GCA_012270355.1 Psychrobacter sp. | reverse complement strand
CCCCTTCGGTTGATGCTTGAGCCCGATGAGCCGTGCCGAACGCATCCATGATAAATATATCAGCAAGCCCGGCATACTTTGTCGATAACGCTTCGCTATTTTTCTTTTCGCCCGCATTAAATCGAACGTTTTCAAGCAGCACCACGTCACCTGCAGAGACGCTCGCCTTAATGGCTTCAGGGTCATTCAAATAATCGGTAATTAGCTTAACGGGTTGCCCCAACGCTTCGCTCAGATAGTCGGCAACGGGTTGCAACGAAAATTCCGCACTTGCCTCGCCCTCAGTCGGACGACCTAAATGCGAACAAACCATCACACCTGCCCCTTGTTCAAGTGCCATTTTGATGGTTGGTAAACTCGCCTGCAGACGAGCATCGCTAACAATTCTGCCCCCCTCAATGGGCACATTCAAATCCTCACGAATTAAGACAACTTTATTCTGAAGATGTAACTCATTCATTGGTGTAATGGACATGCTATTTTCCTATGTATTTAATCAGAGGGAAGGTTATAAAAGAGTTTGAATGTAAAACTACGATGAAAGGGAATTTTAACATGCTTGCCAAGTCACCGCATTTGTAAGCATGGCATAGGGTAACTTTAGTAAAAAAGCCAAACATAGGGTTTGGCTTGGGTTAATAAGTTCGACTGTCTGTCACAAATAATTTAACTCACCTGATTGATAAATACGCCATAGCCTGACTGCTCCATTCTATCGACGGGAATAAACTGCAATGCACCGCCGTTAATGCAATACCGCAGACCGCCTTTATCTTTTGGACCATCGGGGAACACATGGCCCAAATGCGAATCGGCGACCCGTGAGCGAACCTCCACCCGAGTCATGTTAAACTTAGTGTCCTCATGTTCGGTGATGACCTGTGGGTCAATCGGCTGAGTGAAGCTGGGCCAGCCACAACCTGAGTCGTATTTATGCGTCGATAAAAATAGTGGCTCCCCACTCACCACGTCGACATAAATGCCAGGAGTAAACAGATAATCATACTCATGGCTAAATGCCCGTTCCGTACCGTCTTTTTGGGTGATGTTATATTGAGCACGGGTCAGAGTTTCTTGCAAGTTGGCTTTATCAAAGCCTTGATAGCGTTTTGGGTCTAACGCCTCTTGCACAGTAGTTGCAGGCGTAAGATTCAATCGCGATGACGTTTGCGATGGATTTTGTGGGGTAAGCTCGTCATCCGCCAAGCTTAAATCAATATGACAATAGCC
>JAAXIL010000170.1:0-5299 GCA_012270355.1 Psychrobacter sp. | reverse complement strand
AAATAATCTTGATGGTATTCCTCTGCCATCGCAAAATCGTCCAAAGCTTAATTTTCGACGACAATCGGCTTGCTATATTTATTTGATAAATTGTCTAATGCGTTTGTAATCACCGCTTGCTCGGCAGGGTCAGTGAAATAAATTCCCGTGCGATATTGCACGCCTCGGTCATTGCCTTGTTTGTTCAAACTGGTAGGATCAATCACCCGAAAGTAATACGCCAACATCGTGTCAAGATCTATTTTATCGGCGTCATAGGTCACCTTGACAGTTTCGGCGTGTCCCGAACCAGCGATGACTTGTTCATAAGAGGGGTTAGGAATGTCATCGCTACCATTGGTATAGCCCGACACCGCATCGACCACGCCATCAACACGTTCCATATAAGCCTCTAAGCCCCAAAAACAGCCACCTGCCAAATAGATGGTTTTGGTATTGATGGGCGTGCCGTCACTATTGTAATACACACCATTTTGTTGCGTTGCCCCATCAGAAGTGGCATTTTGTGCCGTCTGTACGGTTTGATCGTTTGACTGAACAGCAGGTTTGGCCTTGCTATTTTTTAGGCTGGCAAAATCATTATCCGCATTGTCTGCCAACGCATAGGCTTGAGCTTCGGTTAAATTACCTTTGACAAGTTTGACCAAATTGCCTTTTTTATCCAAAATCGCCCAACTCGGATACACTTGCACGCCGAGTTGATTGATTAAATCACCCGATGTGTCAATAAGTACAGGTAGGTTCGGATAATCACCTTGCACGCCTGAGTACCAGTCTCGAAAATCAACCTCTGACTTTTCGTTAAGATGGCTTGGGCTGGCTACCGTCACCACATTTAGCCCAGCAAATTTTGGATCTTGTCGCCAATCCTCAGTTTCTTCTAGCGTCGCTAAGCACAAAGGACACCAACTCGCCCAAAGTTTCACCAATGTCGGGTTGTTTGCATCAAGCGCCGCCCCCCCCGTTTGCCCTAATCCTTCCGTAAGCTGTGGTAAGGTTTGAAGTTGCGACAGCGTTTTACTTGGCAACATATCTCGGCTATTGGTGATGCCTGTATTTTGCGTTGAAGCCGTAGAATGCGACGACGCATTGCCATTATCGGCATTGCTCATTTGTCCGCAGGAGGCAAGTCCGAATAAGCCTAAACCACTAATCGTAGCGGTTGACAGCAACACAGTGAGGTTATTGATTAGGCGGGAATTAGGCTGTTTGTGCGACATGAGGATGACCTTTAATAGATAGCAATTGAAGGGATATGTGCTTTATGTTCCGCCAATTCGCTCAACTTCAAGTTGATGGGCAGTTCTTAATGCGACCTTTTGTGTCAGAGCTTTCAGTCACATGCATCAGTAACAATAGCTTTATCCGCTACCTGCAACTCAGAGAAGCATGGCTCAAACTGAGTTTGCCACACTTCACTACTTAATTCCCCGACCAAATGTTGGCGGATAGTGCCGTCGGTGTCAATTAAGAAGGTTTCGGGAGCCCCAACCACGCCCAGTGCATCAACCAGTTCCCCAGCTTCGTCTTGCATAGACAACTCAAACGGATTGCCATGCTCATTGAGATAGGCGGTTGCTTCATCAGGCGTATCGCCAAAATTCACGCCAACAATAGGTACGTCTGACCTTGCTAATTGCATCAAATATGGATGCTCGACCGCACAAGTCGTGCACCAAGACCCCCACACGTTCAGCAAAAATGGTTCATTTGGCAAATCTGAATTGCTTAAAATCTGGTTGGGTTCGTCGATATTGGGTAGATTAAAGATTGGTAAAGGCGTATTTAATGACGATGCGGATTGCGACGCCTCGACTTGTTGATTTTGAGTAGCAGACGTATTGATTTGAGAATTAGCAATCTGACCATTGTCTGATGACAGGAATTTTAACAAAGCAAATATCGCTACCCCAACCAGTACGACTAGCGGAATGAGAAACCACGTCTTAAAGCCAGATTTATACATTGTCTTCACCTACCCCCCAATGGGGAAAAATACCAACACCAAATGTAGCCAGCCTGCTAAAAACCCCGTTAATCCGCCTAAAATAATCAACGTGGTTTCATCCTCTCGAAACGCAGGACGCAATAAATTTTGAAACTCATGCGATGACAAGGCATTTAAACGGTCACGGAATAGCCCAAAAATTTTACTGGCACGGCTCTCATTCAGGCTGGGGTCACGAATCGGAATCATAGTAGCGGTGATGGATTTGTCAATGATGGTGTTTTTTAGATGACCAAACTCACGCCTGCCCAGTCCGACTCGTAATGTGGTACTCACCACTGGCGATTCCAGTACGTCATATAAATGTGCTTTCATCAGCTCACGCGTTTTTGAAGCCCGCTCGCCATACATCATCTCATTCATAATGTTCTCGAGCGTCACCAATTCTTTCACCACAATCTCAGCAAACACGTCCGACACTTCGGCTTGGCGTTTCATAAATCCGCCTTGCCAACTGTAGGTATGAATGTGCGGAACGACGGGCATAATAAAAGGAACCCCTTGCACCCGTTTGAATAGGCGAATAAAGGTGATTCGTTTTGGCTCAACGGGATTAAACACCATCCAAATGGCAATCCAGTTGGTCAAAAACCCCCAAATGGCGGCAAAAAAAGGTACGGTCCAATGTTGTGGCACAAGGACATAAATAAACATCTGAATGATGCCAAATACAAACCCAATTAACGCACTGATATGCCAAATAAAATCAATTTCCTTTTGCCCGACTCTTAGGAACATATTCACCATCAAACGGCGGTCATTTTCCATCGTGCGAACAATCATTTGACGCATATCGACCAAATCTTCGACATTGTGCGTCATGTCCACCACCATCGCCCGCATGATACTCGGCAACTGTTCATGCCCATAGGCATAAATACGCCGTTTCACCGCATACGGGAGGCTCGCCCACAGCGTCGCCGAACGTTCGCTCATGATTTCGTCGATTAAAGACTCAAGGTTGGCATCGACGGTTTGAGTGATGAAGTCCGCCATATCATCATGTGCAAGCGCCTGAAAAAACTCAGCGAGCGAGCCGAGTTTGGAGAGGGTTTGATCGACAATCACGCCTGAGATTTTGCCTGCTTTGGCAGGCACGATGCCCTGCCAGCCTATGCCTTTTAGTCCAAACGGCAAATTTGGTATGGGTATGCCCCAAAACTTGATCGGAAAAAACAGCATCTTGAGTGCCATCCAAACATGAGCCCATGTCACAAAGGCAGTGACAAAAGGGATAGTGGACATGGCGATCCATTCGGGATGCGAAACCAGCGTTTGCCAAAGCGATGACCACATTGGAGGCGATAACCTTTATTGATGATATGGATGACACAAAAAGCGGATTCTAATTTTGCAAAATAAGCATTTGAATATAAGTAGCCACACTTGCTACCAGCAAAATTGCAACCGCAAATTTTAACACAATTGTTTGGGCTAATTTTAGCGAATGTTGTAACATAGCGATTTGTGCTATGCTATTTCGCACATAAAATTAACTCTAAGAATTGTCCCAAATCGCCCGCCATACCGCATGAACAAGCCGCTTTCCCCCGATACTGATCAACTGAACAAGACCTTTCGCAATCGGGTGTTTTTTGCAGGGCTGTTTATCCTGATTGGCTTTGCTATTTTGCTTACTCGCTATGGCTATTTGCAAGTCTATGCCCACGAGCAATACGCCACACAAGCCGAAAGCAACCGCATTAAACTCATTTCCGATCCGCCATCACGGGGCTATATCTATGACCGCAACGGCTATTTGCTGGCGGATAATAAGCCGGTGTTTACTGCCATGCTTAGCCCCGATGAAGTCGAAGACCCTGGGCGAACCTTACGCCTACTTGCCCCGATTTTTGATTTGACTGCAGAAGACATTACTGATTTTTTAGCTCGCAACGAAGACAACAAAAAAAATGACCCCGTCACCGTCAAAATTGACCTCACCGAACAACAAGTGGCTCAATTCAGCGAACGCAAGCCTTTTTTTCGGGGCATTAGCATCCAAAATAAATTGACCCGACATTATCCTTATGGCGAATTATTTGCCCATGCCATCGGCTATGTGGGGCGAATCAACGACAAAGAATCTAAGCAAATCGACGAAGAACGCTATGCGGGCACGGAGTTAATCGGCAAAATCGGCATCGAAAAATATTACGAAGATTTGCTACTCGGGAAGCCCGGCTATCAATCGGTCGAAACCAATGTGCATGGCGACATTTTGCGACAACTGAACAGCACTCCCCCAACGGCGGGCAATGACATTTATCTTAGCTTAGACTACGGCTTGCAAACCGTCGCTCAAGAACAACTTGCTGGTAGACGGGGAGCGATTGTGGCAATTGACCCGCAAAATGGCGACGTGCTGGCGTTCGTTAGTAACCCAAGTTTCGACCCTAATCCGTTTATTTCGGGCATTTCATTCGATGAATATGGCATGCTACGCGACGACCTTGATCAACCTTTATACAATCGTGCGTTGCAGGGTATGTATCCGCCAGGCTCAACCATCAAGCCCTTCGCCAGCATGGCAGGTATTCACTATGGGGCGATGCAGTGGGATAGCACCATTTATGACCCAGGATATTTTACCTTACCGGGTGATTCGCACAAATTCCGAGACTGGAAACGGGGCGGACACGGTACGGTTGATTTGACCAAATCCATCGTAGAATCGGTCGATACCTACTATTATAAGCTGTCGTATGAGCTTGGTATCCAAAAATGGCACGATTGGATGGTTCGCTTTGGCTTCGGTTCGCCCACAGGTATTGATTTGCCAAGCGAAAAAGGGGGCATCATGCCGTCACCTCAATGGAAAAAGGACACTTACGACAAAGATTGGTTACCAGGTGAAACCATTTCAGTGAGCATCGGACAAGGCTACTTTTTGGCAACACCATTGCAAATTGCCCAAGCGACTGCCATTACTGCCAACAAAGGCAACATCATCAAACCGCACATTCTTAAACGTTCGGTTGGGGCAGTGGACGTACCCCCCGTTGATCGCCCAACGGGCAAAGTTGATTATAATGGTGATGCAGGTGATTGGCTGAAGATGCACGATGCGATGGAGCAAACCGTTAAACGGGGTACAGCACGAGGCATTTATACCCCAAAATATCGCATGGCAGGCAAGACGGGAACGGCACAGGTCAAGTCCATCGCCCAAGGCAAACGCTACAACAAAGCTGAGCTCGATGAACGGCATTGGGATCATGCGTGGTTTAATGGTTTTGCGCACGTCGATAAACCGCAAATTTCCTTGGCTATCTTGGTCGAAAACGGAGG
>JAAXIL010000054.1 GCA_012270355.1 Psychrobacter sp. | reverse complement strand
TGCGGTTTAGCTGGATAATGCGTTGCACGCTGAGCAATTTGCGGCGGCTAAGTCCTAATATGTCAATTTGAGTGCGTGGGCGGATGGCATTGAGCCTAGTAATGACGAGGAAGTAATTCGCATCGAGGATCAAGATGCCATTCGCTATCACCGTGCGTTCAATGACATTGTGGCGAAAAATGGGGGCACACCGCCCGACGATTTAGACGCTCAAATTGAAGCATGGCAACCCGACAATCCCGACGAGCCATTATTACCCGTTGAAATCAACCTAGGGCATATGTGTGCTTATTTGTTTGGCGAAACGCTGGGGCAAGAAGACGAGGCTGGGTGTAAAGGGCAGGTTTAGGGCACGCAAGAAACCGAGTTTTATGGACAAACAGTGAGTGTGTTCGATGTGGCAATTTTGCGTGAGCCTGATGTCAGTCCGCTCGTGGTACGAATGGCAACCCCTGCCGATGACGCACATGCCAACATTGAAGTGAATGATTACATTCAAGCCAATATTTGGTTACAAGGGGCGATTTATGAAGAGAACCAAAACGGGTAAACAGTCGATATAGCAATGGATTTTTGAGAATTATTCACGAATTCCACCTTTTCGTGTAACAAAATGTGACTATATGCTTAGGTTTTGGCGAAACGCTTGACTTTTATTGAGTTTTGGCATTATATGATGTTTCATAATCTTTTGAATTAAATTATGAGTCATTTTTATTACGGTCGGTTATTAGTGACTTTCGATAAATAAATGGCACGCTACTTTTGTCAATAACTGGCAACGCTATGAAATCTTCTGCCCAATCTCGTCCTATCGCCTCAAATGCAGATAGCGAATCTACCTCTATTAAGTCTTATACAAATCAATCAACGGTTGGCAGTCGTCCCACCATTGACACCTCAAAGGTTAATGCCAAACTATCGGCACTCAATACCCATCTTTTACCGATGGCATTTTTTTTGTCAGGTATTTTAATTATGTTGACGCTACTGCATTAACGTTGCCTACGACAACTCAAACTTGTCATGTTAGTTAGACACTAAAAAAGCACTCAAATTGAGTGCTTTTCTTATTTAGCACTTAAATTATGCTTGCTCAGTCATCGCATAAATCTTTTTATACAAATCTTTTTGCTCATTGCTGATTTTAGCCGACTGCAAGGTCATCATTTGGCTCATGTCGCCCTCGATACGGATGTCGCCAGACATGAATGCCCCCATCGCTGAGTTGAAATTGCCATCTTGAGCGATTTGACCTAGCGTTTTTTCATTCAACTTGATGGTAGTTGGGGCATCGGTGTGACCTTTTTTGAGCGACCCATTGGCTAAGTGAGCTTCCACGTCGCCTTGAGCGGTGTCAGTAATCGTTAAGTTGAGTGCCATGTCCGCCAACGCAGGTGACATATTCAAATCGCCTGCCTCGCTCGTCAAGCGATCCACTTCATTAAACCAGTCATCAGTGAGAAAAACTGCCATGTTGTTTCCTTAAATTTTGCTGTTCGTAAATAGTGCAATAAAACATAAAATGCAAATTGACTATAACACACCTTATCTGTCGGTAAAATCATCGGTTGCAAGGGGTTTTGTAATCACTATGCGTTGCAAAGAAATTTATAAGTATTGTCAATAGACGAATCATTCTACCCTTACAAAACAGGGTTAATGGTTGGGATTTTATTAGTTTTAGGCAATGCTGGTGTTGAAAACTCTTGTCGCTTTGGCTCAGTCGGCAAGCCAATATTTGCAAGTTCATCCAGCACGCCTACCTGAATATTCGACCCTTCAAAATCTCGATTGTTGCTTTGTGATTCGTTATCCCGTGCCAATGTTAAACGTTCAAAATCAAACAGGTCTCGATCCGCCAATTGCGACGGGGCAACATTTTGCAATGCCTTAAAAATGGACGCTAGGCGTTTGGGATGGGCGTCGTCCCAGTCTTTTAACATCTCGTTTATCATCGCTCGTTGCAAATTTTCTTGTGAGCCACACAAATTACACGGAATAATCGGGAAATTCTTATAGCGAGCATAGCGAATGATATCTTTTTCCTGCACATAGGCAAGTGGACGAATCAGTATATTTTGCTTATCGTCGCTAAGTAATTTGGGAGGCATGGCTTTGAGCGAGCCACCATGAAATAGGTTTAGGAAAAACGTCGCCAAAATATCATCTCGATGATGCCCTAAGGCGATTTTAGTCGCCCCAATTTGCCGAGCAAAGCCATACAATGAGCCACGACGCAAGCGAGAACACGCCGAGCAATAGGTCTTGCCTTCGGGCACGACACTTTTCACCACGCTGTAGGTGTCTTTTTCTAAAATGTAGTGCGGAATGCCTTGCGAAGCGAGATACTCAGGCAAAATATGCTCAGGATAATCGGGCTGTTTTTGGTCAAGGTTGACCGCTACCACGTCAAAATTTACGGGGGCGATGCGTTTTAGGAACAACAAAATGTCGAGTAAGGTGTAACTGTCTTTGCCCCCCGACACACACACCATCACCACATCGCCTTCTTCAATCATATTAAAATCACGAATGGCATGACCGACTTGGCGACGCAATTTTTTTAAT
>JAAXIL010000143.1 GCA_012270355.1 Psychrobacter sp. | reverse complement strand
CCGCACACCCAGACCAGTTCCGTCGGAATCGCCACATGACCCACCATTACAGCCATACTACCCCCCACACCCACCCTCGCCCCCATCCTAAGCATCGACTGGCGAGACGATGACGACATCGGCGAGATGCCCAAAAAGGTCGCCAAAAAACTCGGTAAAAAAGACTGGCTCATCATCGATGCCCCCGGCTCACTGACCAGCGAGCGAGCCTCCTCGCTGATTGGCGAAGCCAAAGCCATCTTGATTCCCGTCTTGCCATCGGTGTTCGATGCAGACAGCACCAAACAATTCTTGAAATCCATTCAAGACGTGAAACGCATCAAAAAAGGCAAGGTCGATATCCATCTACTTGCCAACCCATTGCCACAGCAAAGCCGCAACAGCCATAAACTCAAAGCCTTTCTAGCCGACATTGGCCAGATGCCCCTCGCCTGGCTCACCGAACGCAGTATGTACCCCGAGCTTGCCTCTGAGGGCATGGCGGTCTTTGACAAAACCCAAAAACCATATCGAGACGTCCAAGCCCAGTGGCAACCCATCCTCGATGCCCTGATGCCCAAAGTTGCCAGCAAATACGAAAAGACCCTCACCGATGCCCACGTGCCCGCCAGTCTTGAGGCATTGGCAGAACCCATCAGCCCGCACCTACATAACAACAACGCGTCGTGGTATGAATAATGAAAAAGGTCGGTTATACACTTTACTATAGTGATAACAGTCCTATTTCAAAAACCAATCATCTTGACATATTTTTTACAGAACATCATAAACCTTTTAAGTTCACCTCTTTGTAAGGTTTCTCAATATAATAAGAACATGAATGGATAAGCTGGAGCTAAAACCCGCTTTCCGCTTGTATCTCATTCTTGCTACCATCCGTCGTGCTTAAGCATCGTAAACTCACTCAAAAGGTCACCTATGGGAATTTGGATTGCCGTCGCCGTTATTTTATTTGCACTCGGTAGCATCATGGCACTCAAACCGAGTGGCGTCGAGCGTCGTTTGGATGACGTTCGCATGACTGCTCGCCGTCTTGGGCTGAACCCCAAACTCATTGCCACCCCCGAATGGCTTAAACCTGCCAGCGAGTTTCAAGCGACCTCTACCCCGCCTATGATTGCCCGCTATAGCCTCATCGATGACGGCTATGCCCTACCCGACTGCCAATATAAAGTCATCGATGGACGGTTACGCCCCGTACAAAACAATGATGCTTTCATCAGCAATCAGGCTTTTATTCTAAATAATGCCCACCTTGACCTACCCTCTGCCATTGCCTCGCAAATTCTGGGCATCAGCACCCAAGCCAATAGCATCAGCGTGTACTGGCTGGATAACAACTATGTCAAACCTGCCCACAATGCCAATTATGCCCAGTCGCAAATTGAGCCTGATTTATTGGCTTTGAAAGAAGCTTTAATAGGTTGTGCAGAAAAGCTGGTGAATGTAAAATAAATACCAAACCCATTCAGGGGCTAATAAAAAGCCTACCGTAGATTGTTAGAGATGAAGGCAACTAAAGAGCAAAGTTTGTAATTTCCCCACCTCATACCCATCTATAGCCATTATTGACATTTAGTAGCTAGGCGGTGTAACGTCTATGCACCTTTGACCCCATTCACGCTAGGAAAATAAAAATAATGGCAACCACCACCCGAAAGCGTTCAACCAAATCCAGCAAAACCACCAAATCCAAAGCCTTAGCCAGCAAGACAAAAAGCACGGCTTCGGCAAAGGGCATGTCGCTTGTGATTGTGGAATCGCCCGCCAAAGCCAAAACCATCAACAAATATTTGGGCAATGACTATATCGTTCGCTCAAGTATCGGTCACGTTCGGGATTTGCCGACCAGTGGTTCTGCAAAAACCAAGAGTGCCAAAGCCAAAGCTGACGACGCCAAATTGAGCAAAGAAGAAAAAGCCCAGCTTGCCCTCGTGCGTCGCATGGGCGTTGACCCCGAACACGGTTGGCAGGCGGTGTATGAGGTCTTGCCCAATAAAACCAAAGTGATTAAAGAACTTAAATCGCTTGCCAAAGATGCCGATACCATTTATTTGGCGACGGATTTAGACCGTGAAGGGGAAGCAATTGCCTGGCACTTAAAAGAAGTGATTGGCGGTGATGACAGCAAATATCAGCGAGTGGTGTTTAACGAAATCACCAAGTCCGCCATTCAAAATGCGTTTAAATCGCCTGGCAAGCTCGACATTGACCGGGTGAATGCCCAGCAAGCCCGCCGTTTTCTTGACCGTGTGGTTGGGTTTATGGTGTCGCCCCTATTGTGGCAAAAAATCGCTCGAGGTTTGTCAGCAGGGCGAGTTCAGTCGGTTGCCACTCGGTTGGTCGTGGAACGAGAAAAAGAAATTCGGGCGTTTAACCCTGTCGAATACTGGCAGATTCATGCTGACACGCACCCTAAAAGCAAACAAGCCGATGCCATTCGTTTAGAAGCCATCAAAGAAGCAGGCAAAACGCTCAAACTCGCCAATAAAGAGCAAACCGATGCGGTATTGGCGAAACTTAAAGATGCCGATTTTGTCGTGAGCGAGCGAGAAGAAAAGCCGACCAAATCTCGCCGTTCTGCCCC
>JAAXIL010000076.1:1295-2588 GCA_012270355.1 Psychrobacter sp. | reverse complement strand
GCTTGCGTAACGTTCGTTGTAGGGCAGAGATTGGATTATTTGCGTTTTTGCTGGCTTTTTGGTTTTCATAGGCGGCGGTGGCTAGGGCTTGTTTGGCTTCTAGTCGCTCTACCTGAGAGATGAGACCGACATCCAATGCCCGTTGGGCACTGTGGTCGACTTGCTCAATGGCGTTGAGAGCTTCGCTGCGTAAAAACGCTGCCCTAACTGCCAATTGGGCTTGAAAATAGCGTTCGGGTAGGGTGGTGTATTGTTCGTTCAGTGATATGTCGGCATCCGCTTGGCTCTCTTCGGTTCGACCATCCAAAAATTGGGTAAGCGACTGTGCTTTGTGACCGTCATAAATTGACCAAGCTAGGGTAACATTGGCAGATGCTGAGTTGCTTTGGGTATCAATGGGAATGTTGTTGGGCAAAACTTTTGACAAGTCGATGTCAGGTATGGGCTCGTTAATCGGCAGGTTAGATGTCACTTCATCAACGCCGTGATTGGCAAGATCAGACAAGCGGTTGTTAAAAGATGAGGTGTCTATCTCATCATCAATGTGCAGGTGTGTGGCAGAAGCCCCCAAAAAAATCACAGGTTTGTTTAAATTGCTGGTGGCTTGGGCTTGCTTTTGGCTACTGAATAGGGCGGCTTTATCTGCATTGATTTTTGGCGACACTTTTAGCAAATATGACTGGGCTTGTGTGAACGACAAGTGATCAGGCACATCAATATCGTAGCTGGGCGGCGGTTGTACATCACGGGCAGTGGTGACAATATGTGGTAATAAGACTTGGGCAGCAGTGGGTGAGGTAACCTCCTCGGCGTTTGCGGTGCTCAATGTTGCTGCATGGGCAAAATGACTCAGCCCTAGGCTCAGAGCAATAAGGGTAAGCGACAGACAAGCGTGGTTTGGATTTTTATTTGACACGATAGATAGCTTAGGCATAGACAATGAGCCAAACCAAACAGGTATTGAAGATACGATAAGAGACAATGGCGAGGTAAAGGCTGAGGATGGTGGGCGTTTGTTTTAACAGACTGTACAAACAAATGCCTTTTTATTTGTTTGCCGTATTATAAAAGATGGCGTACCCTAATCCATGCCAAACTTTGACCATAAAGTCAGCATTGAAGGTTGCTCAAATGATGCTCACAACCTACCCAGCTCAGCATAGCTTAAGTGAGGTATGCTGAAAAAACCGTAGAACAAAACTTGGTAAACTAACCATTCAAACAGGAGTTTACCATGACCAAGAAAGCAAAAACCTACAATGCCTAATTTAAATAACAATCCGTCAAAAAGAA
>JAAXIL010000076.1:0-1285 GCA_012270355.1 Psychrobacter sp. | reverse complement strand
TGGTAAACTATCCCCCTAAACAGGAGAATTACCATGACCAAGAAGACCAGAACCTACAGTACCGAATTTAAAGCAGAAGCCGTTAAAAAGATAGCCGAGAACAACGGCAACGTCACAGCCACCGCCCAACAACTGGGCATACCCATGCAAACCCTGACCAACTGGAACAACAAGGCTTAAGCAGGCAAACTCATCAGCACAAACAACTACAGCCCCTAACATTAAGCCCTCTAGCTACTACGACTGGGCGGGGCGTGGGTTAAGCGACCAGCAAATCCATCGTAACCACTGTGAACTGCTGGTACGTAGTGCTCACAGCGAGACCAAACAGCGTTATGGCTATGAACGCCTACAAGCCCATTTACAAGCCCAAGGGCATGATATCAGCAAATACATGGTCAGACGCATCAAACAAGACCAAGGCATCTACTGCAAACGACACAAGAAGTTTAAAGTCACAACCAACTTAAATCATGACAAACGAGTCTATCCAAACCTGCTTAAGCAGAAGTTCGATGCAAATCAGCCAAACAGGGCATGGGTTAGTGATATTACTTACATCTGGACAAATGAAGGCTAGCTTTACTTAGCAGGGGTGAAAGATGTTTATACCAAAGAAATAGTCGGTTATGCCATCAATAAGCGAATGACAGCTGATTTAGTCTGCAAAGCACTGAATATGGCAATCAGGAATAAACGACCAAATCATACACTCATTGTTCATTCCGACAGGGGCAGTCAGTATTGCAGTGAGGCGTATCGTAGAATTATTGAAACACATGGATTCAAAGGCTCAATGTCCAGACGTGGCAATTGTTATGACAATGCTCCGATAGAGAGCTTCTGGGGTGTGTTAAAGAATGAGTTGGTGTATCACTATAATTATGAGACCAGCCAGCAAGCGATTAGCGACGTCGTGAAATATATTGAGCTTGAGTACAATGAGGAGCGATTAGCAAAGCACTGCTTTGCAGCGACGCAAGACAAGAGCTGTGCTCGCAGTAGAACGAGAATTCAAAAGGGTTTGGGTATGAAGTCGCCCAGACAAGTTTATGATGAGTTTTGTCGCAATGCCGCTTGATTAAAATCTCCCAAGTTGAGTTCTACGGATTTGACAGCATATATCAACCTATGCGGTGAGGAAGGGTAATGATGAGCTAGTACTGCACACGGAAACTTTCTAAGTCACCTATGCGGTGAGGAAGATGCTTACCGCATTACAGGTGGCACAGTGATGTATGCTGAAAAAAACGGACAAAAATATTTGGTAAACTTGTAATCTAAA
>JAAXIL010000044.1 GCA_012270355.1 Psychrobacter sp. | reverse complement strand
AATTCACTGGTACCCGGGGATGACGTTCTTTCAGTTCGGCGATAATGCGGTTGTTGTACGCGTGCGAAAATTCGACAAATTGACGATGCCCCAATGCCCCGCCCCAACTGTCAAAAATCTGCACCACCTGAGCACCCGCATTGATTTGAGCATCCAAATAATCTGTAACAGCAGTAGCCACTTTATCCAATAACTGATGCAAAAATTCTGGGCGAGCATACAGCATTTCTTTGGTATGACGATAGTCTTTTGAACTGCCCCCTTCCACCATGTACGTTGCCAGCGTCCACGGACTGCCCGAAAAGCCGAATAGAGGCACTTGACCGTTTAACGCCTTGCGGATGCTGGTAACTGCTTTCATGACATAACCCAGCGAGTCATTCACATCCAGCTTAGGCAGTTGCTCAAGGTCGGTTTGACCTCGCACGGTGTATTTAAACTTTGGACCTTCGCCCGTTTCAAAATATAGTCCAAGCCCCATGGCATCAGGGATGGTTAAAATGTCGCTAAACAAAATGGCGGCATCTAAATCAAAGCGTCTGAGCGGTTGCAACGTCACTTCGGTCGCACGGTCGGTGTCTTTACACAGGCTTAAAAAATCACCTGCCTCGGCACGCGTTTCTTTGTATTCAGGCAAATACCGCCCTGCTTGACGCATCATCCAAACAGGCGTGACATCAACAGGTTCAAACCGCAATGCTCGAATCACACGGTCATTTTTTAATGGGGCAAACTTAGGCGGGTTAGGTGCAACTGATAGTGACATTCTTATTCCTTGTTCGTTAGACTGGATTTTTATGCTGGTTTTAGTGGCAGTTTTTAATTACTAGACCCTAGTAAGAGTATGATGCGCTTTTAGCAAAATGCCTATTTAAGGTGAAACTAATTCACTGAAGTAACTGAGCTTACGAAAAATTTTATCTTTGGCGATCGGTAATCGTTTGTTTTGCTTGCGTTCCAGTGGGTACTGAGGCTGCGACAAATAATTCCCGAACACCAGAACACTAATAAATTCGTAATAATGCGTAACTTATTTGACATAAGCGACCATCTACTAAACAACAATCGCCATGTCATCTCGATGCACCATCACCATGCGTTCTTCTTTTTCGCCCAAAATTTTATCAAAGTCCTGCGTAAGTTCACGCGCAACCAGTTTCTCTTCGGTGGCGGCAAAATTGACTTGACCAATGGCAATGCGTTCGCCCGTGTCATTCGCCACCACGTCCACCACATCGCCTTTGTCAAAGTCGCCAACAATGTCAACCACACCAACTGGCAACAAACTTTTTTGTTTGTTGACAACCGCATCTACGGCACCTGCATCAATCTTCAGCGTGCCTGCCATTTGCAAATGAGCCGCCAGCCACTGCTTACGAGCCATGAGTTTGTCTTCTTGATTGGTTTTTAATAGCGTACCGATGGCTTCGCCCTCACTCACCTTTAAGATAATGTTTTCGATATTGCCATTGGCGATTACCGTCGGACAACCACCCATTGCCGCAAGTCGAGCCGCCCGAACTTTGGTGAGCATGCCCCCACTACCAAACTTGCCACCCTCTCCTGCAACATCAAACAAATAATCTGCCATTGCCTTCTCGTGGCAAATGAATTTGGCATCGGGATTATCTCGAGGATTATCGGTAAAAATACCGTCTTGATCGGTTAAAATAATGTATAAATCGGCATGCACCATGGCGGCAGCCATTGCTCCGAGCGTGTCGTTATCGCCGAATTTAATTTCATCGACGGTGATGGTGTCGTTCTCGTTAATGACAGGCACCACTCGCCATTCCAGCAATTTACCCAGCGTATTAGCGGTGTTGAGATAGCGTTCTCGATTTGCCAAATCATCGTGAGTCAGCAAAATTTGGGCACTGCGTACGCCCCCTTGCATGAGTGCCGCTGCCCAGGTTTCAATCAAACCCATCTGCCCAATGGAGGCACACGCTTGCAATTCATCAAGCTTTTTGGGGCGGGTATCAAGCCCCATTCGCACCAACCCTTCGGCAATGGAACCTGACGATACCAAAATCACCTCTAGCCCTTGACTATGCAACTTAGCTAGCTGACTTGCCCACGCATAAATTGCCGTTCGGTCAAGTCCTTTACCGTTATTGGTAAGTAGCGAAGATCCGATTTTGACAATAACCCGTGTAAGGTCAAACGTTCGCTTTTGAGCCACAAAACGTTCATCATCCACATCGCTCGGCATTTTAATTTTATGAAAGTCTGCCAGTGGATTTTCAGGCTTAATTTTGGTTTGGTCGTTTAATTCACGCTCATTTTGCTTTTGTTTGGGTGCCATTATTGTCACTCCTAATTATTATTTCGAAATTATTATCATATATTTGGGGTTACTGGAAACCTAGAGTTAGCGTGCGTATGCCACTTCCACCCCATCGTCGTCATCATCGTTGCCATCCCAATCGTCCACCATTTTATCACGTTGGGCTTTTTTGGCAGCTCTATATGCTTCCCGTTGGGCTTCGGCATTTTCTCGAACTTGCAATTCCAAACGTTCAAAACGCTCTCGCTGGGCTTCAGCAAACATTGGATCTTCTTCCTCTTGCTCACGTTCTCGCTCAATAGCGTTCATGAGGTGATACACCACGGCATCAACGCCTTCGCCCGTGAGTGTCGAAGTGCGAAATACCATGCCTGTCCAGCCAAGCTCGGCGACAATGTGCGTACATAACTCGTCCAATTCGTCATCGGGCACTTGGTCGATCTTGTTAAGCACCAAAATTTGCGGCAAATCGGCAAGCTCGCTGGCAAAGCTATCCAGCTCGTTCATGATGACCTCGGCATTATGCACAGGGTCGCTACCATCAATTGGCATCACATCGACAATGTGCAGTAGGCGACGAGTGCGGGCGACGTGCTTTAAGAAGCGAATGCCCAAACCTGCCCCTTCAGATGCCCCTTCAATCAATCCGGGAATGTCCGCCATCACAAACGAACGGTGTTTGCCCACGTCCACCACGCCCAAGTTTGGCACTAAAGTGGTAAATGGGTAATCAGCAACTTTCGGTTTAGCCGCTGAGACTTGACGGATGAAAGTTGACTTACCCGCATTCGGCAAACCAATCAATCCGACATCGGCAACGACTTTAAGCTCTAGCTTAAGTTCTTTCAACTCGCCTGCAAACCCTGAGGTGGCGTTGCGAGGGGCTTGGTTGGTTGAGCTTTTAAAATGCGTGTTACCCAGACCACCATCGCCCCCTTTTGCCACCAAAAGCTCTTGACCTTTTTCGGTCAAATCGCCAATGACCTGTCCTGTTTCATTGTCAATCACGGTCGTGCCAATGGGTACTGATAAATAAATGTCGTCCGAGCCTTTGCCCGAGCAGTTTTTGCTCTGTCCGTTCTCGCCCCGTTTGGCATCATAACGACGAGTAAAGCGGTAATCAACCAGCGTATTGGTATTATCGTCGGCGATGACAATCACGTTTCCGCCTTTGCCCCCATCGCCCCCATCAGGTCCACCTCGAGGCACATATTTTTCACGGCGAAAGCTGACAATGCCATTGCCCCCATCGCCTGCTTTGACCGTAATGACTGCTTCATCAATAAAACGCATACTGTTACCAATTTCTTATTCTAAAAAACCCGATAACCATAATGGCTATCGGGCTTACAAGCAAGTTCATTTTGTTAAACGGTGCATTTTGACTCATCAGAGTTTGCTATTCAGTGTTTGCTAGTTAGCGATTGGGCACTCACGAATACCCATCATGCGTTCTGCTACCCGAATCACCTGCGTGCTATAGCCCATCTCATTGTCATACCATACATACATTACCGCACGGTTATCGGTTGCTACCGTGGCTTTGGCATCAAAAATGGCCACTTTTTCACTGCCGACAAAGTCAGTCGATACCGCCTCGGGGGAATCGGAATAGGCAATTTGTTCTTGCCACCGTTCGCTTTCGCTCGCCTGTTTCATAAAGGCGTTTAATTCATCGGCAGCCCCAACTGACTTATTGAAGTTCAAATTCAAAATAGCAAGGCTAACGTTTGGTGTGGGCACACGAATGGCGTTGCCCGACAATTTGCCTTGTAGCTCGGGAATGGCTTTACTCACTGCTTTTGCTGCCCCCGTGCTGGTCATCACCATATTGAGCGGGGCGGCTCGACCTCGGCGATCTGATTTATGATGATTGTCCACCAAGTTTTGGTCATTGGTAAAGGCGTGAATGGTTTCCATGTGTCCATTATCGATGCCGTATTCATCGTATAGCACTTTAAGCGTTGGCGTGATGGCATTAGTCGTACAACTTGCTGCCGAAACAATGTTATCATCGCCAATGGTGTCGCAGTTCACGCCAAACACGATATTTTTGATATCACCTGACGCTGGGGCAGTGAGTAGGACTTTTTGCACGCCTTTGCTTTGTAAGTGCAAGCCTAGTCCTGCTTCGTCTTTCCATTTACCTGTATTGTCGATGACGATGGCGTTATCGATGCCATGTGCAGTGTAGTCAATTTCGTTCGGATTAGACGCATAAATCACTTTGATAAACCGTCCATTCACCACGATGCCTTCATTCTCACTATCGACCACTACCGATCCGTCAAACCAGCCGTGCACCGAGTCCCGTTCAAGCAAACTTGCCCGTTTTTCCAAGTCTTTGAGTGTATCGCCCGCAGGTCGTACCACGATGGCTTTAAGTTGCAAGCCTTTGTTTGACGCAGGACGGCTCATCAGCAAGCGAGCCAAAATCCGTCCAATTCGCCCAAAACCATACAGCACCACATCGGTAGCAGTTTTGTCTTCGCCACTGGCAAAACTATCAACTTGCTTGCCTGCTTTGAGTGCTTGACCCAAATCAATATTGGTATTTTTTAAGCCGTTGTCTGCCAGTTGACTTGCGAGTGCCAAACTATCGGCAACGTTCAAGTTATATTTGTCGTGCAGTGCAATCAAATTAGCATGATTTAGCATCACTCGATCGCCAAAAAAACTCACCGCCACATCATTGCTCGAAAGTTTATTTAAGGCAACCATCAACTCAAGAGCGTCTTGCTCTTGGGTTTGGCGAGCGGTTAAACGGTCTTGATAAATAGTAGCGGACGAATTGTCAGACATAAAAACACCTTTGCAATTAAAAGAAATGATTAAAGACAAAAAAATCATGCACGGGGCATGATTTTAATGCAAATGGGCAAAATTCACCAGTCAAACAACGCATTGTGATTATTTAATCATTAACCAAGGTCGAGGCTTGATTTGAATGCTTAGTAATCTTCAATTGAGTGGTATCAAAGCCTTGCATACGAGCAGTTTCGGTCAAAGAATCATATGCCGATTGCGTCATATTCGGCGTGCGAGACAAAATCCACAAGTATTTACGATCAGGCGTGCCGACCAACGCGTGCGAATAATCATCAGCCAAATCTAACACCCAATAATCCGCCTTACCAAACGGCAACCATCGCAACCACTTTGGCAAGAATGTCACTTTAAGTTCACTGCCCGTTTGGTTGGCAGGGGTCGCCAATCCGTTCGCTTGCATCATCTCGCCATTTGCTTTTTTGCAAGCGTTCAATACGCCAACCGATTCAACATCGGCATTCGTCAATTCGCTTGCTGAAGCGTCTAATCCGCCTTTCACGCCCGCTTTTATATTAAGCGAATAAGTCGCCGTCACGTCCGACGCACACTTACGCTGAAAATACATGGGGAATCGGGCAATTTCATACCATGTGCCCGTATACTCAGACAGATTAACCGCATCAACTGAAGTCACCGGTTGAACTTGAGTTTCACCACCTTCGGTACTGGCAAACGCCGAATACATGGCAAGCGGTACGATAATCGCAAGGGCAATGACGGTGTGTTTAAGCAATGTGGTCATAAACACCCGTTCAGACACCGTGTGTGGAGGATAAGATTGATAATCATGTGACATATTTTTTGGTTGGGCATGTAACTGATTGAGTCTAGTTGCATTAAAGTTTGCACAGTTCGTTACAAAACCTGTTTTCTGACGATGGCGTAAATAATTGGTGTTGCGATGCGGGTTGTGGCTTTTATTTTGACCAGTATTTTGACTAAAAACTTGCTGATGACTTGAATGGTCTTCATTTTGAAGATTTTGCGACAACAAAATGTCATGACGCTGAGTTTCTGCACGTTCAATTTCTGAACTTTCAACTTCTAAATGTTCAACTTCTAAATTTTCAGCTTCTAAATTTTTTTCGGTCGTTTTGGCGGAATGAACGGCAGACATATCGGAAAATCTTACAGGTTTGGTACTGGCTAAGTCCTAAATATAGCGACTATATAGCTGGCTGGTACAAACCTGAATAATGGTTTGAATGGATAAAACTTAAGAATAAATAAGATAAGTTAAGCGAAATAATATGGCGTAACTATAAACAATTTGGACGCAAAGCAACGTTTTGTTATGTGTGCTTTGGTTTTGGAATGTAAAGTAGGTTAAGTGAGAAAAACTGAATTCGCTTGCTTGGCAGGGGTTAGAGCGGAAATGTGATGATATTCGTCCATGTATCTTTACACAATTTTTACATTGTTTGTAACCACGCTAAAATTTGGTTATTGGCTTCGGGTAAAGGATAACGGTTTGTAAGCAGGTCAGATTTTTTTATCCAAATTACCTTTTGTCCTTCTAATCCAACCGTTTGGTTAGCGTGCTTGTCATAGGTTTGCTTTGACAGTGCCACGTTGAACACTTCTAAAGTAACCGTTTTGTCCACTTCATCTACATTTTTGGCAGGGTAGGTGTGGGTGATGCTTTGTATAAAGTCGATACTATCCGCTTTGGAAAGCGTCATGCCAATTTCTTCGAATACCTCACGCTTGAGTGCCTCCTCGCTCGCTTCCCCTTGCCCAATTTTACCCCCAACAAACTCATAGCGATTGCCTTGATGTTGATGGGCATGACGATATCCCAACAAATAGCGGTCACCGTAATGAATGACCGCAACAGCAACCTCGATTACTTTTGAAGGTGTATCAAGAGATTTCAACTGTTTAGAAGGATCAGTTATAGGCATGAAGGCAAGAAAATTTTTGAAAAGTTAAAAAAAGGGTTGCAAATTTATAAATAATTGGGTTTAATAATCTTAATGATAATAATTATCATTAACTAATTAGGAAGTTAGCCAGTTTTATACTCATCATTGAACACTAGTCAATAAAGGATTTAATTATGTCTGTCGTCATCTCTCGTTCGCTTCGCCTTCGTGACAATCAACTGCCGATGCTTCAATCTGAACACCTATTTGCCTTGACCAAAGAAGTACGGATTGAGCATGAAGGCGAAGAATATCGCTTGCGGTTGACTCGGAATAATCGGCTAATCTTAACGAAGTAGCTTCAGTTAAACATAGCCAAAGTCAAATTATTTCGATACTAGGCAGGCGAGCGATAATGTATAACCAATACTTTAAGCGAGCCTAACAACGTAGCGATTTAATCTGACATAGGCTATGAAAGATTAAACTCCAGCCTTCAAACTGGCTTCAATAAATTGGTCAAGATCTCCGTCCAGCACCGCTCCCGTGTTGGACGTTTCCACACCTGTGCGTAAATCTTTGATGCGGGAATCGTCCAGCACATACGAGCGGATTTGACTGCCCCAACCAATGTCAGATTTGCTATCCTCTAAGGCTTGCTGAGTTTCCATGCGTTTTTGCATTTCCAGCTCATACAGCTTGGCACGAAGCATCTTCATGGCGGTGTCTTTGTTGGCGTGTTGACTGCGTTCGTTTTGGCACGCTGACACGGTTCCCGTTGGAATGTGGGTAATTCGCACCGCAGAGTCGGTCGTGTTAACGTGCTGACCCCCTGCCCCGCTTGAGCGATAGGTGTCAATACGCAGATCGGCAGGGTTAATATCAATGTCAATGTCATCGTCGATTTCAGGCGAGATAAACACCGACGCAACCGAGGTGTGCCGTCCATTGTTGATGTCTAACGGTGCTTTGCGTACCAAGCGATTCACGCCCGGTTCGGTGCGTAGCCAACCAACCGCATAATCCCCTTTAACGTGAATGGTCGCGGATTTAATGCCTGCCACACTGCCTGCCGAGACTTCAATCACGTCCGCTTTGAAGCCGTGCGATTCGCACCATCGGGTGTACATGCGAAGAAGCATTTCTGCCCAGTCTTGAGCTTCTGTGCCCCCACTGCCTGATTGAATGTCAAGGTAGCAATCGTTGCCGTCCATCTCGCCATTAAACATTCGCTTAAACTCAAGGTCAGCTACTTTTGTATCTGCCTTATCAAGCTCGGATTGCACATCTTTAAGCAAACTTTCGTCTTCGGCTTCTACCGCCAGCTCCAACATGGCATCGGCATCGGCAAGCGTGGCTTCTAACCCCGTGATGGTGTCAATCACGCCGTCAAGCTGGGCTTTTTCTTTGCTGATTTTAGTCGCACGTTCGGGGTCGTTCCAAATATCAGGGTTTTCAAGCTCAAGGTTGACTTCTTCTAGTCGTTCGATTTTGCTATCGACGTCAAAGATACCTCCGCAGGTCTTGCCCACGTTGAGTAAGGTCTTTGATTTGCTCGGTATAGGGATTGATTTCCATGATTTTTCTCAAGTTAATGCATGATTAAGTATCAAAAGGGCGATAGTGTAGCAAATTATTCGCCAGCCTTCACTTTGCCGTATGCAAACTGCCAACCATCTGTATCACCACCACGATAACCGTATAAATGGTGAGTAGTACGGTCATCGACGGCACAACGTCAGGCAGTGCACTCCAATCTTCCGCCACTACCCCGTCGATATGCCCATAACCAATATGCTATGACATAGGTAAGTCATATCATTGACACCCACGCTACCAACTTTAACCAATCATTCAGCGTCATTTTGCCTACCTCGTTAGTCGTTAATTCATGAACGTCAAATTGACACTGCGTTTATCAACCGTAAATCAGTCAAATCAGCTTAACAAGTTGGCAAAACGTTAAAGATGAAATTGATGTGAATTATTTAATCGAGAAATTTATAATGACCAATCTTCTATTGCCCAGCGGTGTGCCAACGCATGGGCTTTGAGTTGGTCATCGGGGGTGACGCAAACGGGGGTATCCGCCCATTCCAGCAATGGCAAATCGTTGATGGAATCCGAATAGGCGGTGCTGTGAGCAAAGCTGTCGATGCCGTGTTCATGTTTATAACGCTCAATCCACCGAGCCAAATTGACAGGCTTGCCGTCCTTAAAGTTGGACAGTCCTGCTAACTTGCCCGTATAGCGATCATTTTCGATGGCATAAGGCGTGGCGATAACATGGCTGACTGGAATGCCCAATTTTGACGCAATCGGATTGACAATAAAGTCATTGGTTGCCGAAATGAGCACGACAATGTGACCCGCCTGCCGATGAGCGTCAATCGCTTGCAAGGCTTGGGGGCGAATGTGCGGAAATACATCTTGCTCCAAATAGTCTGCTCGCCATTGATGCAATGTATCCATGTCGTGCTGAGCAAGTAATCCTGCTGAAAATTCGGCATAGGCAGTAGAGTCCAATGTGCCTGCGATATAGTCGTCATAAAACTTTTGATTTTGGCTTTGATACGCCCCGACATCAATCAGCTCATGCTTTACCAAATATTCACCCCACAGATAATCACTATCGACATCTAAAATGGTGTGGTCGAGGTCAAATAGGGCAAGTTCAGTGCGATTGATATCGGGCTGGGTTGTTGACATAAAATTATCTCAAATAAGGTGAGGAATAAAATCAGCATGTTGCTAAAGTTTTGCTATTATAACGAGTAGTTTAACGTTCTAAAAAATAAAAATACTTTTTGAGCAGGAAGCCTCATGCCCACGACACCCCCACCCAATCCAAAGCCGAACGCCAAGTTATCTAATAAAGCGAATTAAAAGCTAAATGCCCGCCACCGTCGCCCTGCCCGTTCGGTTCGAGAAATTCGGCGTAGGCAACGGCTTGAGGCGGAAGGGGAACACTATCACAGCTTAGGGGACCGCTTATTTTATGCGGTATTGACGGGGCTCATGTACGGGGCGGTTGGCGTTGTGTTGGATTGGATTATCGCTCTCGTGCGAGCCATGTTGGACGTGGGCAATGGCGACGTGTTTTGGTTGTTCGCCCCGTTTTTATTGGTGCTTGGGGCGTTGATTGGCTTTTTTGATGGCAAGTTTGCCAGTAGCGACAGCATGGAAGCCTTCACCGCCGAACCCGACCCGAAATATGATGATTTATCCATTCGTCATGATATTTTTCGGGGGCTTGGCATCGGTATTTTTTTATTCGCTTTGATGTGGCTGGTGATGATGATTTTGACCTAATCAGTCTCCTCAATCATCACTTACTCTGGCATCTCAATTTCCGCCAGCCCTGTCTTAAACGTCTGACATTTCTCGGCATAGTGCATCGCTGACATTTTAAGGAATGCCACTTGATTGTCGCTCAAGGTTTTGACGACCTTGGCGGGCGACCCCATCACGAGCGAATTATCAGGAATTTCTTTACCCTCGGTTACCAACGCCTTCGCCCCGATGATGCAATTTTTGCCGATTTTGGCGTTGTTGAGCACCACTGCCCCAATGCCAATCAAACTGTTATCACCAATCGTGCACCCGTGTAGCATCGCCAAATGCCCAATGGTGACATAATCGCCAATGTGTACCGAAATGCCTGCATCGGTGTGAATTACCGCATTTTCTTGCACGTTGCTGTAATCGCCAATGTGAATGTGGTCGTTGTCGCCCCGCACCACTGCCCCATACCAAACGCTGGCTTGGTGTCCCAACTGCACATCGCCAATCACTCGGGCAGTGTCCGCTACCCACCCGCCAAACGGCTCGGCAAATTGCGGGGTTTTAGTGTCGCCATCGCTGTTTGTGTAACTTAAAATCATGCTCAATTCCTTTGCACCTGTTTATTTTCCTGACTGTTTCATCTTACCTTGACTGCCTGATAAATTATAGCCCTTGCAAAGTAATCTGCAAAAAAACCAACCCTTAGTCTAGGCAAATCAAACCGCTTTCTATATAATATGCAAAATCTGCAACTAGCGAGACGTTATGACACAGTCAATAGTAATCACTTTTAAGCCGAGCTTGAGTGATTTCTATTTTCTGTTCATATCGCCTCGTTTTTTTTGGGCAAAATTTTAGTGGTTTAATCGTTTAGCTATCAGACTCAGGTTAGATAACAGTTTATTATAGATATTACACATAGACAGATAAAAAAGAGGATTTATGACAGACACGGCGGGCAACCTGCAATCAGAAACGCTCACTTCAACGCCCCTCACGCCTGCCATTTTGGCATTGGCAGACGGCACGATTTTTCGAGGCGTGTCCATCGGGGCAGAAGGTGTGGCAGTGGGCGAAGTGGTGTTCAACACCGCCATGACGGGCTATCAAGAAATCCTCACCGACCCTAGCTATGCCAAGCAACTCGTCACCCTCACCTATCCACACATTGGCAACACAGGTACGAATACGGAAGACGCTGAATCGGGCAATATAGACCCAAATGTGCCCGATGGTCACCGAGTGTGGGCGGAAGGCTTAATCATTCGAGATGCCACGCTCACCACGTCCAGTTTCCGTAACTCTGAACCGCTTGCCGACTATCTAAAACGCCAAAACACCGTTGCCATCGCTGAAATTGACACCCGAAAATTAACCCGAATTTTGCGAGAAAAAGGGGCTCAAGACGGGTGCATCATGACGGCAAGTCATGGACAAAACCTGAGCGAAGCCGATGAGCAAAAAGCGGTGCAACTGGCAAATGAGTTTGCTGGCTTAAACGGCATGGATTTGGCAAAAGAATGTTGCCACCCTGACGGCTTCGAATGGACGGCAGGCACATGGGAACTTGCCGACCGAGGTGTGCATGGCGTGGTGAATAGCCTAACTGGCGGCTATTTCAAACAACTTGGCGAGCACATCGAAGAAAAATATCATGTTGTCGCCTATGATTTTGGCACCAAAACCAACATTTTACGCATGCTGGTTGACCGTGGTTGTCGGGTAACGGTTGTGCCCGCTCAAACGCCCATTCAACAGGTTTTGGATATGAACCCCGATGGCATCTTTTTATCCAATGGACCGGGCGACCCGTCCGCTTGTGACTACGCCATTGACAGCGTGCATCATATCATCACTGAGACCGACATGCCGACCTTTGGTATTTGCTTGGGGCATCAGCTTGTTGGGCTGGCGAGCGGGGCAAATACGGTAAAAATGAAGTTTGGACATCATGGGGCAAATCACCCTGTGCAAGATATTGACCGTGACGTGGTGATGATCACCTCTCAAAATCACGGCTTCGCGGTAGACGAAGACAGTTTGCCTGACAATGTGCGAGTGACGCATCGCTCCTTGTTTGATGGCTCAAATCAAGGTATTGAATTGACCGATAAGCCGGTGTTTAGTTTTCAAGGACACCCCGAAGCCAGCCCCGGTCCGCATGATGCGGATGCCCTGTTTGATAAGTTTGTGGGGATGATGGCTGAAAGGAAAGGCTAGAATTAACATTCATTATAAAATCCGCCATGAATACAGATTAGAGGAAATATGCCAAAACGTACCGACATCAACAGCATTCTTATCATCGGAGCAGGACCCATCGTCATTGGGCAAGCCTGCGAGTTTGACTACTCAGGGGCACAGGCGTGTAAAGCCTTGCGAGAAGAAGGCTACCGAGTGATATTGGTCAACTCCAACCCAGCCACCATCATGACCGACCCTGTCATGGCAGATGCAACTTACATTGAGCCAATCACGTGGCAAACGGTGGAGCAAATCATCGCCAAAGAGAAGCCAGATGCCATTTTGCCAACGATGGGCGGACAAACGGCACTCAACTGTGCGTTAGATTTGGACAAACATGGCGTGCTCGAAAAATACGACTGTGAACTGATTGGGGCGACTAAAGAAGCGATTGAGAAGGCAGAAGACCGTGACTTGTTCGACCAAGCCATGAAACGCATTGGACTCGAATGCCCCAACGCCAAAATCGCTGAAACGATGGAAGAAGCGTTTGCCATTCAAGAAGAAGTCGGCTTTCCAACCATCATTCGCCCCTCATTCACGATGGGCGGTTCGGGTGGTGGTATTGCCTACAATCGTGAAGAGTTTATCGAGATTTGCGAGCGTGGTTTTGACTTATCGCCCACGCACCAACTGCTGATTGATGAATCGCTTATCGGTTGGAACGCATACGAGATGGAGGTGGTGCGCGCCAACAGCGCCAACTGCATTATCGTCTGTGCGATTGAAAACGTCGATCCGATGGGCGTGCACACGGGCGATTCCATCACCGTTGCCCCTGCCCAAACGCTGACCGATAAAGAATATCAAATCATGCGGAATGCGTCGCTTGCGGTTTTGCGTGAGATTGGCGTAGAAACAGGCGGGTCAAACGTGCAGTTTGGCATAAATCCTGACACGGGACGCATGGTGGTGATTGAGATGAACCCTCGGGTGTCTCGCTCGTCAGCA
>JAAXIL010000071.1:9327-13465 GCA_012270355.1 Psychrobacter sp. | reverse complement strand
CTCTAAAATTCCTAGCCCTGATGTATCAAGCCATTCCTGTCTCCATCACAGTGGAAGGGGCAAATATCTTAACCCGCTCGTTGATGATCTTTGGACAAGGGGCGATGCGTTGCCATCCGTATCTGTTCGATGAATTGCAACTGCTACAAAGCGAGGACAAAAAGACAGCGTTGCCGAAATTTGACAAACTGTTCTTTAAGCATTTGGGCTATACTTTCAAAAATGGAGCGAAGTCTCTAGTAGCCGGTTATTTGGGTGGCAGTGATGATGCTCCTGAGTTTGCCGATGACTTCACCCGTCCATATTACAAAAAAATCAATCGCCTAAGTGCCAACTTTGCTTTAACCGCAGACATGGCTCTCGGCATTTTGGCAGGCGACCTAAAACGTCGAGAAATGCTATCGGGTCGCTTGGCAGACATTCACTCACAGCTATTTATCATGACTGCCATTTTGCAGTTTTATGCTCATGGTAGCCAAAGCGAATCCGAACGCTTGCACGCCAAACTTGCTTTGGATAATTCGCTTTATGCCATTCAAGAAGCCTTTTTGAGTTTCTTTGACAACTTCCCGAACAAGCCTGCTGCAAAAGCGGTGAAGTTTGTGACCTTCCCATTCGGACGCATCACCAAAAAAGCAGGCGACAAACTCAAGCACAAATTGGGTGACATCATCATGACCGATGGGGCAGACAACCCATTCCGTGAAAAACTCAAAACTTTGGTGAATTATCGCACCGATAGCGACAGTGCAACAGGTCGCATCGAAAGCACGTTCCAAATGCAACTCGAAGTGGAGCCGTTGTGGCAGAAGTTTAAAAAGGCGGAGAACAAGGGCAAGTTTGCAGGGCTCACGTTCGAAGACCATGTCTATAATGCGGTGAAAGATGGTTTCATCACCGAAGCAGAAAGCGAAAAAATCGTTGAGTACAACGCCAAACGTTTCGATGCTCTGCTGACGGATACCTTTGATATGCTCCTTGACACCGCCAACGAGCGTGACAATCCGCACACCTTGGCAAGCTTTAAGGACAGCTTAAGCGATCATTTCAATGCGGGCAAAGGCAAGCATGAGGAAGAAACTGGGAATGAAAACGCTGCCCACGGCTATGAGCAAAATGGTGATGTTGAAAAGCAGGGCGAGCAAACGGCAAAAGAACGTGAGGATCAAGCCGACTTTGACGAAGCCAACCCTGATGCCGAAGCGTTGAGCCATCGTGAGCGTGATGAAAACGCTTAAGCCTTGTTTCCTGAGATTTGTAATTTAAGTATGAACTGATAAAAGTTAAAGCTTCGAACATAACCCCACCATAATTAGTGGGGTTTTTTGTGGATGATGCCTTTTATTTTAACTGTTTGATGGCGGTATATAATTGCCGTATGGCATCTTGATACGCCTCGCTTTTGGGATCAAGCGTGCTATATTTGCCATATCGCAGACGACGGTACAGACGTTTAATGTCGTCTATGGAGTGCTCAGGGTTTTGTTTGGGTGTCTTGCTTGTATCAGGTCTGGTCGCATAATACGCATTAAGACGCTCAAGCCAACTTAATACGCCTTCATCGCGGTGCATGGCAAGTTGGGCATTGTGTTTAGCCAAACGTTTTGATAAGGCAACCAGTGGCTTGTCAGCAATATGCCATACTTTGCGGCGGCGATACCAAATCCACAAGATAATCCCCGCCATCAAACTGACAAAACCAATTGCCATCCATAGCACTTGTTGCATGGCAGACTTGATGCTAAACCATTTGAGCAACGAATTGGCTTGCTTATCTTGATCATACCCCACGATGTCACGTTGCCAATAATAGCTGGCTTGATCGGACAAGCGACGCAGTTGTTGGAGCATTTTGAATTGTTGGTAGGACAATTGAGCGGTGGCACCTGATCCAAACATGGCAGCCCCTCGTTGCCCTGTCACAAAATTCATGCCTTCTTCTACCCGCTCGGGGGCAACAAAGCTGGTGGGATCAACCCGCACCCAGCCTTGTCCATCGAGCCAAATCTCCGTCCACGCATGAGCGTCCATTTGCCGTACTTCCCAGCTTGAGCCATCCCGACCACGCTCGCCACCTTGATAGCCAGCCACCACCCGAGCAGGAATGCCAACTGATCGCATGAGTACGGTAAAGCTAGACGCATAATGCTCACAAAAGCCCGCTCGGGTCGAGAATAAAAATTCGTCGATGCGGTTGTCGCCGAGTGGTGGCGGAGAAAGGGTATAGCGGAATGGCTCGGTGGTCACCCAATTTTGAATCGCTTGCACGTAACGTAACGGATCTTCATCCGATTGGGCAAAAAGTTCACGGGCAAATTGTCGGCTTTGTTCGTTACCCGAAGCGGGTAGGGCGGTGTTGATTTGTCGGTCAATAGGCGTCAGTTCGGAGTCGATAAGCATTGGCGCAAATCGCAATGCTGCATAGCTCGTGGCTTGATTGCTGGGGTCACGTTGTCTAAGCGTAAAGGCAGATGTCAATCGCACACCAGGCTTTTGCGTAAACGGATAATCCAATCCGTATAGCCAGGTGTTGTTGGTGGGCTCTAGGCGGATTTTATAGGACAAAGGATTATCCTGCTGGGCTTTAGGCACGCTTTGCCATGCCGTCTCCAGCCAGTCGGGCGTTTGCTCACCTCGCCAAATCTCTAAATTTGGGTTTTGCGTCCAAGTAATGCCATCAAAATCGCTAAATACCAATCCACGCCAACACAACTCATATTGCGGGGGCAGCTCGCCAGCAAACTCAGCCCGAAACGCCAGCTCGGTCGATTGACTTAAATTGGCAAAATCTCCAGGTGACATAGAGTCGGAAACGCCTGTGGTAGCTTGTGGTGTCGAAAGTTCTAATGACCACAGCGGGGGCAGGCGAGGAAAAAATAAAAACAAAACAATCATCAATCGCAGTGCCAACCCTGCGAGCATGGCAAAGCTTCTCAGGCGCCCTTCTCAAGTTAAATTGCCATCATCATTTAACGCAATAAAACTAAAAATGACCCCCGATGCCCCGAGCAAAACCAGCAAGGTGGTGGTGAGTCCTTGATCCAATAAAAACAAGGCGGCAAGCACAAACAAGGATAAATTAAGCACGACATAGGCATCTCGCCTGGTGTGCAACTCCCATAATTTGCTCATAAGACACAGGAGCAAAAACGTCACGCCCATCTCTACCCCAAAGCCCAAGCCAAAGGTCAAAAATAGCCCGCCAATCCCCCCTAAAAATACGGTTAATTGGGCAAGTTGATATAAGCGAGGTTTGGCAACTGGTCTGGATTTGATGCTGGGTAATTGAGCCAAAATCGAAACAGCCGCCAACACAAATAGCCAAGGTGGCAAATAAAACGCATGCGGAAAAATGACAAAAATTTGGGTAAGGAGTAACCAATGATAGGCAGGCAAGCCAAACAGTTTTTGAGTGGGCGACAGGGCGGGTGACTGAAGTTGCCTAAGTTGTTTTAAGGTGGTGCGACCTTGAGCCAATTCGGCAAACAAACGTTCAGGGTTGCCTTCGGTTAATGCAGACGGATGGGATGAGACGTTTATGGACATGTTGCCAACCTTAGCAAGCAGGCTTGCATAAACGCCTCACCTTGCCCCACCTCTCCCGTATCATTTGGCAAATTTAGCTGAAATGGTTGGGCGGTGTCACTCAATTTTAGTACACCAAACGCAAGTTGCGACAGCTTTTCTTCATGAGTGCTGGCGGGCATATCGGCAT
Source organism: Psychrobacter sp. (assembly GCA_012270355.1). Taxonomy (GTDB): domain Bacteria; phylum Pseudomonadota; class Gammaproteobacteria; order Pseudomonadales; family Moraxellaceae; genus Psychrobacter. Next base: position 9,750 of record JAAXIL010000071.1, on the reverse strand, counting down.
AGTCCAAGCGTTGTTCCTGCCCGAGCGGATCGGCAAAGTGCTTGCTTAACATCCCTTGTCCCCGAGCCAAATGTGACCAAGATACCCGAGCTAAAGATTCGCCTTCCACAAATTCATCGAGCATTTCAAAATCGTTTTGTCCTGCCGTGCTGTGCAAGCTGACTTCGTTGGCGTCGTCACTTTGAATGACTTGCTTGGCTTGCATCTCAAACGGCAGAGGTTTGGGATATGCCCAAAGTGGGCGAGCGAAATAGACATATGACCACGCCCGCATGATACCCAGCGGATAAATGGTGCTGATGATGAGGCGGGGCAATTCAATTTTGCCTCGGTGCGGGGCATAAATGGGCAAAGTGACTTCTTGTTTACCCTGCAGTCGGGAGAGGGTATAGGAGTCTGTTTTTGTTTTAGGGGATGGAGTAG
>JAAXIL010000071.1:8319-9317 GCA_012270355.1 Psychrobacter sp. | reverse complement strand
AAACGGGTAAATTGCTTGATGTTGGTTCGTACTATTTTGCGACATAATAAAACCTCAAACGCATCTGGCGAGATGTTTTGCCTTTGTCGTTGTTCAGCGTGATGGTGGCAACGCCTTCTGTTCCTGCTTCGGTCAAGGTCAGGTGTTTGAGAGCAACCTGCAGTCCTGACACATGAGCAAAGGTTAAATGTAAACTGATGACCCAAATGCTTGCCAAATAAAAGCATAGCCCCAGCACCAAGTTATTGCCATAATTAATGCCTGCAATAAAGGTGCAGACCAACAAAGCGGCAAACAACGCCCCGCCCCGACTAAAAAAAATATACACATTACGCAAGTTAAGCTCTGCCTCATCTTGGCGTGGGGCTCGAGCGGCAAAAAACCGACGCATACGATTTCGAATGGGCGAGATAATCATGGTTGAGCTCTAAACCTCACCTTGTCAAACCATGACAGGAACATTGGCAAGGATTTTTTGTGCAATCGTTTGCGATGTGCGGTTGTTAACCTGATTAAATGGCACAAAACGTTGACCCAAACGGTGATCTGCCACCGCCACAAACCCCGCTTACACGTCTTCGGGGCAGACGTCGTCATGCCCAGTCACAAAAGCATGGACTTGGGCGGCACGTTTGAGTGCCAAAACGCCACGAGGCGATAGCCCATGGAACTCATGGCTTTGCCTTGTCATTTCCACCAAACGCTGCAAATAATCGACCACCACCTCAGACACAAACACCTTGTTGATAAGGGTTTGAGCTTGCTTGATTTGTTCTGTATTCAAAATGGCGGTCAGGGTGCTTAACATCTCTCGCCGATCCACCCCCATAATCAGCTCTCGCTCGGCTGCTGGCGACGGATAGCCCAGCGACAAACACATCAAAAACCGATCCAGTTGCGATTCGGGTAGCGGATACACACCCGCTTGCTGGGTTGGGTTTTGCGTGGCAATAACAAAAAATGGGTCGGGCAGGGAGTAGGTTTGACCATCGTGCGTG
>JAAXIL010000071.1:0-8309 GCA_012270355.1 Psychrobacter sp. | reverse complement strand
GTAAGGCACTTTGGGTTTTGGGTCTTGAGCGGTTGATTTCATCGGCGAGCAAGAGCTGCGTGAAAATCGGACCTTTACGAAACTCAAAACGATGCTCATCTTGTCGATAGAGGTTCATGCCCAAAATGTCGGCAGGCAACATGTCATTGGTAAATTGCACCCGATTGAATGCTAAACCCATAAGGTTTGCAAGCCCGTGTGCCAATGTGGTTTTGCCCATGCCTGGTAAGTCTTGCAAGAGCAAATGCCCGCCCGATAACAGACAAACCAGTGACAATTTGGTCACGTTTGGTTTGTCTAAAATTACCTGATTTAATTGGTCTAAAAGTGTTTTTAACGTGCGTTGCACGGAACTTGCCTCTGGAAAATGAGGAGGAGCGGGCATAGACGACGATGTCATGGTAGGCATATAGAGTCAGTGTTAGATTAAATAGAAGAGAGTATAGGGAGGTTACCCTTCACTGCTGGCAACCAACATATTCTCAGTCGGTTCTTGCAGGTAATACCCTTGCAGATATCTTGCTCCAACGCTCCACGCCTGTGACATCGTCGAGGCTTCCTCAATATAGGGCATCATAACGGCAACGCCTTTATCACTAGTTCGTTGCACCAAAGATTTGACGGTGTCCATGTTTTCGGTATTACTCAAATCAGTCACATAATTGCGTGCCAAGCGAGCCATGGTGGGTTCAAGATAATCAAGCAGTTTGCTGGTCTTGGCGGTGGCACCATAATCACGAATAGCAATATCGCTGCCAGTTGCCTTAATAGCAACAAATTGTTTTTTGGCAACTGCCATGTATTCAACCAACTCAGGCTCATTAAACTGCAAAGCGAGTGGGCTAGTGTCACCGCCAATGGCTTTCACCAACTGACTAATCACGCTGGCAGTTTGAGTGTTGGCAAGGGTTTCGCTGGTGAGTTGAACCAGCAAACGGGCATCCGGTTGGATTTGACGAGTTCGATTAAGCTGTTTACAGGCATTGATCAATACCCAGCGGTCAATTTTTTCAATCAGACCATGGGCTCGTGCAACCGGTAAAAACTTGTCTGGTGTCATGAGTGTGCCATCTCCTAGCGGCAGCCGCAAGAAGACTTCAAAGAAATTACTGGTGTCGGTTTCAATATCATAAATGGGCTGATAAAGCAGTTTGAACTGTCCATTTTTGAGGGCAGACTGCATGTATTCAACCAAGGCGGTATCATCCTCTGAGGCATGTAAGCTGGCATCATAAAACTTGACGGCATTACCGACATTATTGCTACTGGCAAACGCATCATTTGCAGAAGATACGGCACGATTGACAAGCTCTTTGGGCTCTGGAGAGTCAGCATCTAAGTCTACACCGCCAATCGTGATGGTGGTGGTAGCAGTACGTGAGCCCACCTCAATGAGCAGGGCACTGATTTTTTGTTGTAGCTCATCAATACGTTTATCAAGCTTTGCGTCGTGCCGTGCATCAGGCAAAAGTACGGTGAAGGTACTGTCACTAAACCGACTAACCTCACCGTATTCAAAAAACTCATTCAATACATAGCCCACTTGTTTCACGGTGGCATCGACCCCTTCGATACCAAGCGTGGAATTAATCTTACCGATGCCGTCCAATCGAATGAACAGTAAAATAGCGTTGGCTTCACCAGACTTAACCGAGCTTAGTAATTCAGCAAATTGATGTTCAAAGCCACGTCGATTAAGCAGCCCTGTTAGACTGTCTCGGCGTTCGGCTTCGGCAAGTTTAGCAGCCAGCTCTGCTGAGTTACCTTGATTGTCAGGTTGAATAATGACCTGAGTGACAGGTTCTCCCTCATAGGTTGCCGCCGCCAGTTGTAGTTTGGCTTCAAAGGTTGAGCTATCCTTGCGTTTACTTTCGAACTTAAATTCAACCTTAGAGCGATTGCCTTTATCGAAACGACGCAAAAATTGCTTAAACTCTTTGATTTTATCCCCAGAGGCGATCAAATCGATGATGGGCACGCCAATGAGCGACTCCATGCTCTCAAACCCAAACATTTCAAGATACGGGTCGTTGGCATAAATATGAATGCCTTGATCGAGATACGCCACCGCACTTTTGGAGTTTTTAATTAGAATATTCGCCCGTTGTTCGGCTTCGCTCAATACGTGTTTGATGCCCGCCATTTCACGGCGTGTCAGTAAGGCTTGATGCAATATCCGAACAGCCAACACCACTTGTGTTTCGTTATCTGCCACCAAAGCCTTGATGATATTGGCATCAATAATCTTGGGAAGACCTTCCTCATTGCGACCAGAGGTTGCCATCTCGTCGCTCATGAGTCCAAGCAGAGGTAAGTCAAGCTCAGCTTCTTGTACAATTGCTACCACATCGGTGAAGCTCATGTCGTAAGCGGTGCCAAAAACCAAGACATCCCAAGAATGGCGTAAGGTTTTGATGAGTTCCTCTCTGTCATCCAAAAACCCCAGATTCACCTCATCATAATATAGCCTAAGCAATTCAACGATACGTTCAGCATATAGCTGATTGTCGTCAACAACGAGTAGGTTTAAAGTGGAGTTAATGCTCATAATAATCCTTTAATGATTGTCAAATAGTGACAATTGACAACGACTGGCGTTAGAAACTATTGTGCCAGCATAATTAAAAAGTTTTTATTGAAACCTTGAGTTATTGTAACTTTAAGATGGCGTATTGTTCAAAGTCATCAGAGTTAATCAGTACATGACTGAGCTTTAATAACGTTTGTTTGGTGCCGATCCGCAAGACAATTTTATCACCCATACGAAAATGGAATTTTGGTAGCAGTAGCGTGGTTTTAGAGCCAAGTTTATCACTTCCGCTCAGTAAAAGTGCAGGAACAAATGCTTGTGAGCGGTTGTCTTTGGTTTCTAGACGTACGCCACAAGCGGTCGCAGAAAATCCAATGATGCGTCCGCCTGCCTCGAAAATATTATCGCGACTTTCGACCCAACGAATCAGCCCAATTTGCCAATCTCCGTCCAAACGCACGCTGTTATCTGCATTGTCCTGAGCGTGAGGCTGCATGGCAAACAAGGACAGTACCTGCAATTGGTGTGGTGTATTGTCGTCACTTTGCACGGTTCTGTCTACTTGGCCTGAATCGGAACCTGTTGCATTCTGCCAACGAAAACGACATCCACTGGTGCTGGTGTCCATGATTTGAACCGCAAGGTTTTGTTTGGAATATCCAGACTTAGGGTTGGTGTCATAATTTGGTAAATAATTTACCTCAATTTTGTTGGCATTAATCACAGATGACAACGATTTTTTGCCAGCCATATAAAAATGAATCAGATTAAAGCCACTGACCACAGTTGCACGGTCATAACAAACATGCCGCTCTTCACGGCGTCCCGTTTGAATGGTCAATGTGTGCCAAGCCATTTTTGCCAGTCGCAACTGATGACTTGTTTTAGCATTTTTTTGGTATTGATTGGTGATGTTGTCTAAATAATGCTCAAAGTTCTTTAGGTCTAAAAATACGCAGTTTTTATCCTCTTCGAATGGATTGATTTCAGTGTGGGGCGTAAGGTGTTGGGGTGGTCTATTGCTGTCTAAATCGATGAACAAACGGTGTTCGGGTTTCGGCTCATGGGTCAGTGTGATTTGTTGTGCCCAAACAGGCAACAGCTTATGCACGCCAATGATATCTTGACGGCGATATGAGGATAAGCTCAGTAAACTATGTAAACTGGCTTCGCAAAATATGTCCTTCAGCGTCATTTGAGTGTCAATCTCAGTAAAAAACTTTGGCAATGGTTCTTTTTGACATCTTAAACTAAGAGCTTGGCGATAGTACTCATTTAGTTTTTGCCAATATACAAGAGGCGGACGCTTATAGCACAGCGAGTCTTCCATTAATAAATTAAGATAGACCATGAGTCCACCTGCCAAAGCAATAAATAGCTCTTGATTAACGTTTGAATGTTGCCTTAAACGCAGTTTTGCCAGTGGACTGGTAGATAATTTCGGCTCTGATTTTAATTGTCTGCGTATGATGCCTTCATAAATCAAAGCCAACATATACTCAAGCGATTTGACTTGATCGACTTGACGCAATTGCATTTTAGTCAATGCTGAGAGCTCATAGATATAGTGTTGATGCAACTGACCTATCAGACGCTTAACCGAAGGCAAAATGTGTTGTAACCACGATAGCCTTGCCGAGTCTGACATCTGGGCGACAACCAACTCACTAAGTAGTTTCTCTAACGCCGTATATTGTTCACTTTCGCTTTGCATACTTAAATTTGCTGCCCATTGCCGCAAATCTGGTTTTGGGTCGGCAATCAACCCTGTTGTGATTGGACGCAAAGTAATATCAGCATTTAGATAAGTTTCAAACGTCGCAAAGTTGAGCATGACAAATCCTTTTTTGCGTAGGGGGCGATAAGCTAATAAATTGTGACTAAATGCCGATTAAGCAATTGTGTTTGATAACAATTGTTGTGTTGTTTTCATTGATTATGAATATAACATACTTCGCTTTTTTATCACCATGTTTGACGAGGTTTTGATTACCGATGAATATTTACAGGCGTCTTAAAGGGTTTGCCCGCTATTTCCTGAACCAGTTTTGGTACCAAATAGCCGGGCAGGTCTTCTAATAATTGCCAGTAAGTCGCCACAGCCGAACGTTCATCGACAAAAAAATGTGCTGAACCTGCGACTTTATCGAGCAGGTGCAGATAATAGGGCGTGATGTCTGCCTCAAACAATTGCCAACTTAACTGACTTAACGTATCGGCATCATCGTTTACCTCTTTTAAGAATACCGTTTGATTTAGAGCGGTAATCCCATGTTGTTTGAGCAACCGCAAATAATGAGCGGTATGAGCGTCAATTTCGTTGGCATGGTTAACATGAACCACCATGACGATATGACAACGACTGCTGGCAAGTCGTGCTACTAACTGGTCATCTAACCGCTCGGGAATGACGATAGGCAAACGTGTATGCAGACGAATGGTGCGAATTTGTGGCAAAGATTCGATGGCATCGAACCATGCAAACAATCGCCTGTTATTGAGACTCAAAGGGTCACCGCCACTAAATATCACCTCGTTAATCTCAGGATGAGCCGAAATATAATCGGTGATGGCTTGCATCTCCTTTGAGGTTGGCAAATTGGCGTTATAATCAAAATGTTGACGAAAACAGTAGCGACAATGCACCGCACACGCCCCCGTCAAGGTAAGTAGCACCCTCGATTTGTATTTGTGCAATAGTCCTTTGTTTGGGTTTTGATTGATTTCATCGAGTGGGTCCATGACAAACCCTGTCACATGTTGTTGCTCTTTGGCATCGGGCAAAATTTGCTTCAGCAGTGGATCATCGGCATTGCCAACCTGCATCTTAGCAACAAACCCTCTCGGAACTTTTAAGCGAAAATGAGAGGGAACATATAAACCAGATCGCAAATGTTCAAAATCTAATAGATCAAGCAATTCATCTAAATCTGTAATGTCAGTATTGATTTGCGATTGCAAGTCTTGTTGATTCGCATCATTTGGTGGGGTTTGGACATTGGCAGTCTGGACATTATCGGTATGCAAATCATTCGTTTGAGCAAAGCTGGTGTGAGCAAAGACAGGTATTCGCTTAACTTGGCAGTTTTGTTGTGGGATTAAATCGTTTATCATAGCGGGTTATTATAGCGACTTTTATCGGCGAAACTATTAGGGTCTGTTTAGAATTCACAGATAGGCTCTGCTGATAGCTAAAATTGTTCTAATCTAAGCGAAAATCGTTGGCAATGCTTATTGCCTTGACGGCTATTTTCGCAACGAGTAGGGCAATTTTAGCATCAGCTCCAGACCCTTAAAAACAGGGGACAGTATTATTTTTTGACGCGACTGTGTTGGTGCTTATCCATTTAGAATGACTAAATTAGACAAGCACCGCCTTGTATCGTCTAAAAAATAGTCTCTGTCAGAGCTATGGTTGAATTCTAAACAGACCCTAACAAAACCACATATTTTTAGGAGCAAACAATGGCAAATTATTCAACCAACGAATTTAAATCGGGCTTAAAAGTGATGCTCGACGGGCATCCTTGTGCCATTATCGACAACGAATTTGTCAAACCAGGGAAAGGACAAGCGTTTAACCGGGTTAAATTGCGTAATCTTCGCACGGGCAAAGTGTTGGAGCAAACCTTTAAGTCTGGTGATAGCTTAGAAGGGGCGGACGTGATGGATACCGAGATGAACTATCTGTATAACGATGGCGAGTTTTGGCACTTTATGCACCCAGAGACCTTTGAGCAAATTCAGGCGGACGAAAATGCGATGGCGGATGCCAAACAATGGCTGAAAGAAAACAGTAACGCCCTTTGTACCATTACGTTGTTCAATGGCGTGCCATTATCGGTAACACCGCCAAACTTTGTCGAGCTAGAAATCACCGAGACTGACCCAGGGCTAAAAGGCGATACGTCTAGCGGGGGTAACAAACCTGCCACGTTAGAGACGGGTGCGGTGGTGCGTGTGCCGTTATTTGTTCAGCAAAATGAAGTGGTACGAGTGGATACCCGCACGGGCGATTATCAAACTCGAGTCAGTTAGGGTTTAAGCGTTTCGCTTTCCATAAAAACCTGAGTTTGTGATTAAAACCGCTTATTCAAATAGTAAGCGGTTTTTTTAATCAATTCATAAAATCTTGAAATTCCTCCTCACATCCCACATATCATCACTTATCTTCAATACTTACCATAATCAATTTCGAGACTATTAAACTAGGAATATTTAGGAATACCCATGCTTTTTCATCCCAGCAAAAATCCTGTAGAACTCAAAGTCACCCATCTAAATGAGGCACAAAAATCCCGCCGCGAGGATTTGCTCGAAGCCACGCACGACAAGGCAGCGTTTAAGCAGCTTAAAAAAAGCCTTGCAAAAAAAGCCAAACAAGCGGTAAAAGACAAACGCAAAAAGAAAGCAAAAAATAAAGACGGTAAAAAACGCATCTTTGTGCTTGATTTTGATGGTGACCTCAAAGCCACAGGGGTGGAGCATTTGCGTGAAGAAATCAGCACCTTGATTAGCACTGCCAACAAAGGTGATGAGGTAGTGCTTCGTTTAGAGTCGCCTGGTGGTTTGGTGCATGGTTATGGGCTGGCGGCAGCTCAGTTGGCTCGCCTTAAGGACGCTGGCTTAACCCTAACGGTTTGTGTGGACAAGGTCGCTGCCAGCGGTGGCTATATGATGGCGTGTGTGGCTGATAAAATTTATGCCGCCCCGTTTGCAGTAGTCGGGTCGATTGGTGTGGTATCACAACTGCCCAATTTCCATAAGTGGCTCAAAAATCACAACATTGATTATGAAATGTTCACCGCTGGCGATTATAAACGCACGGTCACCATGTTTGGCGAAAATGACGATGAAGACCGAGCCAAATATAAAGAAGAAATTGAGCAAACCCACGCTTTGTTTAAGCATTTTGTGAACACCTATCGTCCAAAACTAGAGCTAGACAAAGTGGCGACGGGCGAGCATTGGTATGGTGAAGATGCGTTGCATTTGGGATTGGTGGATGAGTTAAAAACGTCGGACGCGTATTTGCTTGAACAAATGGACAACCATCAGGCGTATGCTATTCGGTCTCGCCAAAAACCGACGTTGGCAGAAAAGTTGGGCTTTGCTGGTGGCGTTGAAACTGCCACTCGGTTGGTCAGTCGAACGGTGATGCAAACCGCCATCGACGTGGCAGGTGACAAACTACCCGAGGCAATGGCGAGATTGAATCAAAATGGACGGTTGATGCGTTAATTAAGTGGTCGATTCTTTATTAATCTAAAAATAGGACATATCATGGCTGACCAAATACACGATTTAGGCAACGGCTTTTGGAACATTCAAGGCACATTCAAAATTGGTGGGCTGGTGGACATTGGCACACAATGTTCGCTGGTTCAACTGGCGTCTGGCAAGTTCATATTTTTAGACAGCTATTGCCTTAAAGACGATGTGCGTGCCGAGGTGATGGCACTCACCAATAACGGGCAAGACGTGGAAGCCGTGCTCAATTTGCATCCATTCCATACCGTCTTCTGTGAAGAAATGGCATCAGACTTTCCCAACGCTAAATTTTATGGCAGTGAGCGTCATCATAAAAAAATACCGAGCGTGAATTGGGAAAGTGATTATGTCGAAAGCGAGGCGGTAACCAGCCGTTACCCTGAGCTTGAGTTCTCATTGCCTCGTGGCATCCATTACATTCATCCCAATGAGCATATTCATGCCAGTTCATTGCTTGCCTATCACCCTGCCAGCAAGAGCCTACACGTTGATGACACCTTTGTGACAC
>JAAXIL010000257.1 GCA_012270355.1 Psychrobacter sp. | reverse complement strand
CCCTGTGTGTATGGCGGACTTTTCAGGCTATTTATCACGTTTATTTTTCTATAAGTTGACATCAATCGTGTTAACGTGCCCGCCACTATAATCGGTGGCTTCAAATACCGTCACATCATAGTCAGGCGATAAATAATAAGCACAAGTCAACCCTGATACCCCCGAACCAATAATGGCAATGCGTTGACGTTGCTTAGATGTTTGACTTTCAGGCTGATTAGACGATACGTTTTTTAAATCATCCTTGGCTGTTTTTTTAGATTTAAAGGCTTTAAAAAAGTTTGGCATGATTAGTTTGCTACTTTTAATGTCATATAGTTTAATTATAGGGTTAATTGACTCGTTACTAATCGTTTCGGCTTAACTTCTCACCCACTTTTTGCCACACCAAATCGGGCAGTGCTCCCAGTGTTTTTAGTGGCACGGTTAAGCGTTTTGGAAACTCAATAATCTCATCGCCATCAGCAATGCCTGCTCGTATCGCTTGACTGGCTTGCTTTGGGGTTTGTAGAAATGGCATTGGGAAGTCGTTTTGCTCGGTCATCGGCGTGTCCACGAAACCAGGTATAACCAGGCTGACCACCACGCCATGTGGTTTAAGACTGATTTGTAAGGTTTTGAGCAAATAATGAATGGCAGATTTAGACGCCCCATAGGCTTCGGCACGGGCAAAGGGCACAAAGGCGGAAGCTGACCCCAAACCTACAAGCCTGCCTTTTGATTCGATAAGTTTAGGCAACAGCCCATCAATGGCGTGAGCCAGCGTGCCGAGGTTGACATTCATCACTTGCATAAAGGTGTCGCTGTTAAAATCCGGCATGTCCATATAGGTGCACATGCCAGCACAGCAAATCGCCAAATCGACCCGCTCAAGTTTGGCAAATGCCGTTTTTACTGCGTCTCTGTCCATCAAATCAAGCTCAATCGGCACAGCTCCGAGCGTATCAAGCTTGGCAAGCTCGGATTTATCTCGTCCTACCGCATAGACTATGTGTCCTGCATTGACGTAATCCTTCGCCAGTTGTTTACCGATGCCCGAGGTTGCTCCCGTGATGACAATGTGTTGCTGACCGTTTAAGTTGTTTGATTGATCTATACTACCCTTGTGTCCTTCCATTGCCATGTAAAATCCCTATATAAAGACGTTCTATAACGTTTGGTTAATTTTAGTTATGGTCTTACTTTAGCAAAAACTCTAGCATAAATAATGCCTGATTCGTGACGAGTGTGTCTTGATTGTGTGAGTGAATAAACTAAGTTAATAAGGCGTTTTAAATAAACTAAAGCCTGCACATAATAAAACTGGTACGGTGTTAAACTCGCTCGAAGTACGACTTGTACATCATCACTCGTTTGCCTTTTACCAATTTCATTCTGACTTGACTATATATCACCATTTAATTCTTGTGATTGATAACCTCAACATTGCCATCGTCAATATCGCTACAATCATGCTACACTAGCCTGCAATTTTCCGCCGTAGAACGGCGGTCGTTTTCACCCTATTAATATGTTTTCATCCTATCAATATAAGGAAACTCTATGAGCGAATTGCAACTCTCCAACCGTGTCAATAACATCAAACCTTCCCCCACACTTGCCATCACCAGTAAAGCGGCTGAGCTTAAAGCGGCAGGCAAGGACATCATCGGGCTTGGTGCAGGTGAGCCAGACTTCGATACGCCCGAACACGTTAAGCAAGCGGCGATTGATGCCATCAATAACGGCTTCACCAAATACACAGCAGTGGACGGTATTCCAGAACTTAAGCAAGCCATCATCGATAAATTCAAGCGGGATAATAACTTAGACTATTCCCCCAATGAAATTTTGGTGTCAGTAGGTGGCAAGCAGTCATTTTTCAATTTAGCTCAAGCCTTTATTAACGCGGGCGATGAAGTCATCATTCCTGCCCCGTATTGGGTCAGCTACCCAGACATGGTTAAAATTGCTGAAGGCGTGCCCGTCATTGTGGAATGTCCAGCTGAGCAAAACTTTAAAATCACGCCTGAGCAGCTTAAAGGTGCCATCACTGACAAAACCAAAATGCTCGTGCTAAATTCGCCATCGAACCCTACGGGCATGATTTACACCTTAGATGAGCTTAAGGCATTGGCAGAGGTGCTAAAAGATCATCCGCAAATCTTGATTGCCTCGGATGATATGTATGAGCACATTCGTTGGACGGGCGAGAAGTTTTATAACATCTTAAACGCTGCACCCGAATTTAAAGACCGTGCGATTATCCTAAATGGCGTGTCTAAATGTTACGCCATGACAGGGTGGCGGATTGGTTATGCGGGCGGTCCTGCCAAGCTGATTGGGGCAATGAAAAAAGTGCAGTCGCAATCAACATCCTGCCCAACGTCGATTAGCCAAAAGGCGGCGGCAGCAGCAATCAGTGGTGACCAGTCCGTGCTTGAGCCAATGGTCGAAGCCTTTGAACGTCGTTGTGATTTGGTAGTGGACGGCTTAAACGCCATTGATGGCATCACCTGCTTACGTCCAGACGGTGCGTTTTATGTGTATCCTGAAATCAAACCACTTATTAAAGCCGCTGGGCTAAATTCGTGTACGGATTTTGCTGCATGGCTACTCGAAAAAGTGGGAGTGGCAGTTGTGCCTGGTGATGCGTTTGGTTTGGGCGGTTATATG
>JAAXIL010000138.1:12626-13546 GCA_012270355.1 Psychrobacter sp. | reverse complement strand
TTCACTTTGTGCAATAAGTTAGTGTGGGCACGAGGTGGCAAATTTGCCCCGCTATGTTTTTTACAAAAAAAAACGTAGCGGGGTTATTGTGATAAATCTTTATGAAAAATTACAGGAAGACGACTTTATCAATAAATGCCACCGCCTGTTCAAACCGCTCTTGATAATCAGGGCTGATGATGCGGTGCGGTTCGATGCCATGACGAGCAAAAATATCTTCAAGACGGGCTTCAAAACGGTCACGGGCGTTTTCACTACCGAGACTTCGCATGCCATCTGCCACCCAAGGCGTGTTGTTAGCGAGAAAAATGGTGTGGTCAAACTTAAACTCTTCAATGCACGCTGCCACAAACGGATGCGTTCGCCCTTCGTATTCTTCGCAAAACGCTTGCGTGGTGACAAAATCGGTGTCAATAATCGTCACAGGGGCTTTAGCTTGATATTTCGCTTGGCGTACCGCTTCGGCATGGTCAAGGGCAATCGGGGCATAGTCGCTATACTGCAACCCCACTTCCGTATCGCCCAAATCAGTGCCAACGTACAATCTGCCCATCTCTAAAGCAAAATCCGCCCCGTAATAATTTGCGAGTTTATGCACCAATGTGGTTTTACCGGAACTCTCACCGCCGACAATCGCCACCGTGCGGGTATAGTCGCCCCGTGCTTCGGGGTGAATGGCATGCCAATGAGCAATGGGGTTTTTCACAATCGCTTCATTATCAAAGTTGGGGCGTTTCGGTAGGGTGATGGTATGTTCTAAAATTGCCCCTTTATCTGTATTGTTTGCATCAGACGCGACAGCAGGTAAAAATTGCACGACCTCGCCCGTGTTTTCTGTACCGTGCATATAAATACCGTTATCCTTAGCCCATTCTTTCAAATTATCAATACTAGAAGGCTCGACCTCAATGGTATGAATT
>JAAXIL010000138.1:5473-12616 GCA_012270355.1 Psychrobacter sp. | reverse complement strand
TATCTGTATTGTTCGCATCAGACGCGACAACAGGGAAAAATTGCACGACCTCATCTAGGTTGTCACGGGTTAGGTTGTCAATGTCATTCTCATTTACCCATTCGCTTATGTTTGGCGTTGTCGCATTGACGGTATGAATTTTGATAAACGGCAAATCTGCACACGCCATTTGTAGCCAGCGGGCTTTGTCTTGCAAGGTGATGGCAAAATCAGGGTGCGGATTTGGGTTTGGCGTGATGAGAACGTGTAAGGTTTGCACTTGCCCCGACGCATCCAACACGTCCCGCATCAAACCAAGATGCAAAGGTTCAAAATGATGAATAAAAATTCCAAATGAGGGCAGTGCGTTGGTCATGTCTTTTCTCAATTTAAATAGCAAAATAAAAGGCGTGCAGTCCAGTCTAAACAGACCCTAATCAAGCATTCAGCGACCGTACCCACGCCGTAATTTGAGGGGCGGGCATAAGTCCCGACTGGCGGGCAACCTCTTTGCCACTTTTGAACGCCACCATCGTCGGTAGGCTACGAATGCCATATGGAGCAGAGGCTTGCTCGTATTTATCGGTTTGCAGTTTGGCGAACACCACTTCAGGCATTTGGCTTGCGGCTTGCTCAAACTGCGGTGCCATCATCAAACACGGCTGACACCAACTCGCCCAAAAGTCCACCACCGTTAGCACGTCATTTTTTTGTATAGTTTTATGCACGTTGGCGTCGGTCAGACTGACGGGCGATGCTGTTAACAGTGACTGTTTGCATTTGCCACAATTTGGAGCATCGCTTAGTTTTTCTTGCGGAATGCGGTTGGTGGCTTGGCAATGGGGGCAAACAAGGTGTAAAGGCTCAGACATGGCGATTCCTTTGCGTATAACATTTATATTGAATTACTTGTGTTCAATACTGGCACTCAATAATAGGGCATACTACCAATCAAAGCTCCGTTTTGACTGTAGAAATGGTGTTAAAATTAGACGAACAGACTTCGGCTTTTTAACTTTCATAAATGTCGGCTCAACAAGGTCGCTACACCGTTTGTCATTTGATTGACTAACCCATATGCCAGATATGCCAGTTTTTTTATCCCGTCTTATGCCATCGTGGCTCGCCCACTATCACCTAAAAAATCTGCCACAAGACTTGATTGCAGGCATCGTGGTGGGCATTTTGGTGATTCCGCAAAGTTTGGGCTATGCCGTGTTGGCTGGCATGCCTCCTGTCTATGGGCTGTATGCGTCGATTGTGCCAGTAATTGTGTATGCGTGGATTGGCTCGAGCAATGTTAATGCGTTAGGGGCAGTGGCGATTACCGCCATCATGACTGCCAGCAGTTTGCATGGTGTAGCAGTGGAAGGCTCGGCAGAATACGTCACGCTGGCAAGCTTAATGGCATTGATGGTCGGGGCGATGCTGTGGCTGGCGGGTAAATTTAAGCTCGGCTGGGTGATGCAGTTTATCAGCCGAGGTGTGTCGGCGGGGTTTGTCAGCGGTGCGTCGTGGCTGATTTATGCCAGTCAATTTAAATATGTTACGGGCATTCCGGTGTCAGGCAATTCTTTGTTGAATTATGCCTCGTCGTTGTGGTCGCATCGAGCTGAGTTACATTTACCGACTCTTGAAATTGGGGCAGTGGCATTGGGTTTGTTTTTGCTCAACCGCTATGCAGGGGGTTGGCTGTGGGGATGGATGTCTGCTCGACAAGCCAAATGGGCAGGGCGTCTTTTCCCGCTGGCGGTGGTCATCTTTGCCATTATTTTAAGTTATGTCTTTCATTGGCAAACAAGTGGCGTGCGAATCATCGGACAGATTCCGTCTGGTCTGCCTAATTTCGGTATGCCTGCTGTGCCTAGTCTGACCACATTATTGCGTCTATTGCCCTCAGCAGGCTTAATGGCTCTGATTGCCTTTGTATCGAGCAGTTCGGTAGCAAGCACCTACGCTCGTGGGCGTGGCGAGACATTTGATGCTAACCTTGAGTTAAAAGGCTTGGGATGGGCAAATTTAGCCGGCGGATTGTCGCAAAGTTTTCCTGTGGCGGGCGGATTTTCTCGTACGGCGGTCAACGTCGATTCGGGGGCAAACTCACCACTAGCCAGCATGGTCACCGTTGGCATCATGGTGCTTGCTTTATTGGTGCTGGGCGATTTGCTTTCTCCCTTGCCTTACGCCCTGCTGGGAGCGATGATTATGGCATCAATTTTAGGTTTGATTGATGTCGCTACTTTTAAAACCGCTTGGCACACCGACCGACTTGATGCCATGAGTATGCTGTCTACTTTTGTCAGTGTGCTGATATTTGGGCTAAATACGGGGCTGGTGATAGGGCTGATTGTGTCGTTTGCAGGGCTGATTTGGCAGTCGAGTCAACCGCATATTGCCATCGTCGGGCAGTTGGTTGGCACCGAACATTTTCGCAATATCAACCGCCATGATGTGATGACGTATGATAATTTACTCATCATGCGGGTGGATGAAAGCCTGTTTTTTGGCAACACCGAAGCTGTGCGTCGGCAAATTTTGTCTGCCCTAAACCGCTACCCTGATGCTAAAGAGTTGGTGCTCATGATGTCAGCGGTCAATCACATTGACCTTACCGCCCAAGAAATGCTCATCACCTTAAACCGTGAATTGATGAGCGATGGCAAACGCTTGCACTATAGCGTCAGCAAAGGTCCGATTATGGACATTATCAAGCATACGCCCGTCATTACTGAGTTGTCGGGGCAAGTGTTTTTAAGTACGGTGCAAGCGGTTGAGGCGTTGCGGATAAAATAAAAGTGTTGGGAAAGAATGAGGAAGAATTGGCGAGCCAAAAGAACATTCGGCTCGCCAAATGAGTAAAATTTTAGATTTTCGCCCCAACCTCAGCCCCTTCACGATTGGCACGTTTGGCATCCAACTCACCCGCCAGTTTTGCTCCGCCAATCAAATGATAGGTCATACCGTTTTTCTGCACGGGTTTGCTATCGTCTTTGTCTGAACTTTTCGGCATTAAATCATTGACCGAAACTTGCCCGGCACAGACCACCACGCTATCGACACGAAGTAATTGACTATGCCCGTTTGGCGTGGTTACCCAAATACCTTCGGGCGTAATCTGCTCATAGCTGACCCCTGGCATCTGATACACGCCGTGCGATTTAATGTGAGCTCGATGCACCCAGCCCGAGGTTTTATTCAAGCCTTTGCCCAGTCTGCCTTTGCTACGTTGCATCAAGTAAACTTGACGTTTGGGCGTGATGCTTTCAGGTCGTTCCAAACCCCCATCGGTCTGATAATCAGGGTTTTCATTCACCCCCCATTCTGCCATCCATTCATCAATGGGCTGTGGCTCAGGACGGTAGCTTGGATCATTCACTTTATCGCCAATCTCATGCAGTGGCTCACTGTGTCTGGCGGTCAAATATTCGCTGACATCAAAGCCAATGCCACCGGCTCCAATCACGGCAACCGTATCGCCTGCTTCTTTTGCTCCCGATAACAATTCGGCATAGCTCATCACATTGGGTGCGTCTGCTCCGTCAAGTTTGCCCGCTAAATCTCTTGGCACAACGCCTGTCGCTATCACCACATGGTCAAATAAGCCAGATTTTAATACCTCATCATCAACCTTAGTATTAAGCTTAATAGTCACGCCTTGATAATCAAGCTCATTTCTAAAATAGCGAATGGTTTCAAAAAATTCTTCTTTGCCAGGGATAACCTTAGCGTAGTTAAACTGACCGCCCAGCACATCTTTGGCTTCAAACAAGGTCACGTCATGCCCTCGTTTGGCAAGCACCACTGACGCGGACATACCTGCCACACCCCCACCAACAACGGCAACTTTTTTGGGTGATTTGGTGGGTTTATAGACCAATTCTGTTTCATAGCAGGCTTGAGGATTGACCAAACACGTTGAGCGTTTGTGCTCAAAGGTGTGGTCTAAGCAGGCTTGGTTACAGGCGATGCAAGTGTTGATGCGGTTGACCTCGCCTGCTTGGGCTTTATTTACCCACTCAGGGTCCGCTAAAAATGGACGAGCCATTTGAATCAAGTCTGCTTCGCCCTCTGCCAACAGTTGCTCGGCGGTATCCGGCATATTAATGCGGTTGGCTGCCATCACGGGACTGCCCATGGGCTGTGTGACTACGGCCGTATCGCTGGCAAAAGTGGATCTGGGCACACTGGTGACAATCGTCGGAACACGAGCTTCATGCCAGCCAATGCCCGTATTGATGATGGTTACGCCTGCCTCCTCTAAAGCTTTGGCAACGGTAATAACTTCATCCATCACATTGCCGTCGGGGACAAGATCTATTAGCGACAGCCGATAGATGATAATAAAATCCTTACCAGTCGCTTCTCGTACGGCTCGCACGACCTCTAAAGGAAACTTCATCCGTCCATGAATATCACCACCATATTCGTCATTTCGCTGATTGACGTGACGGGATAAAAACTGGTTAAGTAGATAGCCTTCCGAGCCCATGATTTCCACACCATCATAGCCTGCGTCTTTCGCAAGGCTGGCACAGCGGGCATAATCTTCGACGGTTTGCTCAATATTTTTGATGCTCATTTGTCGAGGCTTAAAGGGGGAGATGGGCGATTTAATCGGGCTTGCGGACACCACAAACGGATGATAGCCATAGCGACCACTATGTAAAATTTGCATTACCATCTTCGCCCCGTGCTTGTGGGCGGCATCGGTGACTTTTTTGTGATTATGCACATCCAGCGGGTTGCTCATTGTGCCACCAAATGGCAACAGCCAGCCTTCACGGTTGGGCGAAATACCGCCCGTAATCATCATGCTCACGCCGCCTTTTGCCCGCTTCTCAAAATAGGCGGCGAGTTTGCCGTAGTTATAAAAACGGTCTTCGAGCCCCGTGTGCATGGATCCCATGACAATGCGGTTTTTAAGCGTGGTAAAGCCCAAATCTAATGGCTCAAAAATATGCGGAAACGTTGATTGGCTATGTTCATCTGTATTGGTAGCAATACGTTTGGGGGAGGTGTGGCGTGTGCTGGCGTGTGCTGGCATGACACTTTCCTTTTTATGTCAGTAAACGAATATAAACTCAATTTATCCTAGCACAGGCAGTCTGATAAATGCCATGCTCGGCTGTGAACCAATGGGTAGAGTTTTTGGTATTAGGAAGAGACGACTGCTAATTAAAGACAGGCTAGGGTAGTAGTGGCTTAAGTATTTGCAAAGTTTAGATAACTTTGATGAAGTGGCTTAAGCTGGGCATACAATTCAGCAAAAGTGCCATTATTATCCACCACATCATCAGCTTGCTCTAGTCGCCTTTGTCGTGATAACTGCTTTGTCATGATGGCACGGATCTTTTCAACGCTTTGTCCATCCCGCCCACTGGCACGTTCAAGTTGTGTAGCTTCATCGACATCAACTACCAAAATGCGGTCGCAAACCGATTTTAAGGCAGTGTCTGGGTTTTCTAATAATAGCGGAGCGGATAATATAACGTAAGGGGAAGTTGATGATTTCAACTGCCGTTTAATTTCAAGACGAATGGCGGGATGGGTGATGCCTTCTAGCTTTTTCAAAGCATTATCTTTATTGAAAACATAATCACGCATCGCCTGCCGGTTGAGATTACCAGAATCATCTAACACCCAATCGCCAAACGTGACTACCAATTCATTTAGGGTTGACGTGCCTTTAGCAACGATTTGATGAGCAATCACATCCGCATCCACCACAGCAATACCTTGCTGGGCAAACCAGTCGGACACTGCCGTTTTGCCCGACCCGATGCCGCCCGTTAAACCAACGATATATTTGTTGGCAATGCTATCAAAGGTGACGCCTGATGCCATTACGAATACATTCCTAAATACCATCCCATGATGTCATTACCATACAATAACGCCACCACGCCTGCCATCGCAATATACGGACCAAAGGCAAAAGGCTTGGACTCTCCAGCCCGCTTCATGAGAATGACACCAACAACTGAGCCAAGTAATGATGAACACAGGATGCTAAATGGCAATGCCATTGGTCCTAGCCACGCTCCCAGCACGCCAAGTAGCTTAAAATCGCCATGTCCCATGCCTTCTTTTTTCATGAGTAGCATAAAGAGTTTAGCGACAATCCAAAGGCATAAAAAACCGATAATTAAGCCCCAAATAGACTGTGTGGGTGACACAAATAACGAGTAGCTGTTTACTGCCAAGCCAAGACCGCCAAGCGGATAAACCAAACGATCAGGCAGCAGTTGGGTGTCAAAATCAATGCCAGTAAGAGCAATTAGCGTCCATACCAATGCCAAACCTGCCAAACCTTGAGCGGTCACACCGAACTCCCAAATTACTAGGACTGACAATAAAGCTGTTGCAAGCTCCACCAGCGGATAGCGAATAGAAATGGGTGTATGACAACTTGAACATTTGCCTCGCAGTGCTAGCCAGCTAACCAACGGAAAGTTTTCATACCACTTGATAAAATGACCACAGTGCGGACAGCGAGAAGGAGGACGGCTTAATGAAGTCGGAGTGTCTTTGGCAATGATATCGGCGATGGGCTGCTTGAGATTGGCAGGAATGTCTTCTTGTAACCCTAAAATTTCGACGATACCTGCCCGCCATTCTTTCATCATGATAAGCGGGGTACGGTGGATGACCACATTTAAAAAACTGCCCACGCATAGCCCGAGCAGTCCGAATACCGTTAACGCAAGCATCATATTATCTTGCAACAGTTGCCAAAATTGCATCATCATACCTTTGCAAAATAAATGGTTTTGAGTATCACAATTACCCGACGACTGAGCCCATCTGGAAAATGGTTAGATACATTTCAATCACCAAACCCCAGACCAAAAAGCCCAAAACTGCCATAATCAACGGTTCCATCAGGCTGGTTAAACCATCGACCGCGTTGTCGACTTCGTTTTCATAATAAGTCGCAACTTTATCGAGCATTTCCTCTAGACTACCTGCTTCTTCACCAATGCCAACCATCTGAATCGCCATACTCGGGAATAGGTTCGTCGTCCGCATGGCAAACTGCAACTGTTGACCCGTCGCCACATCTTGTTTAATTTGCTGGGTAGCGTTGTAAAACACCACATTATTCGTTGCTCCAGCGTTGGAGTCTAATGCATCAATGCGAGGTACACCCGCTGCAAACGTGGT
>JAAXIL010000138.1:0-5463 GCA_012270355.1 Psychrobacter sp. | reverse complement strand
TCGACAAAGTACGTGCAAAACGAGCAATGACGGCTTGATAGGCAATATTACCGAAAATTGGCAACTTAAGTGTCAAGCGATCAAGAAAATCCCGAAACTTTTTACTGCGTTTTTTTGCCTCACTAAATGCAATAATAGCTAAACCAATACCTGCAATCAGTACAAACCACCATTTCTTCATCCATTCTGACATATTCACAACCAGCTGTGTAAATGCAGGCAAGTCGGCACCAAAAGAAGAAAATAACTCTGCAAAGACAGGTACCACTTTTACTAGCAGAATAATGGTCACAATAATGGCAACCACAATCACCGCAATGGCATATTTAAGAGCTTTTTTAATTATAGCTTTAAGCAGTTCGCTTTTTTCTTTGTAGGTAGCCACCCGCTCTAGCATGGTCTCGAGTGCACCCGATTGTTCACCTGATTCGACAAGTGAGCAAAATAGGTCATCGAAATAACGAGGATGTTTGCGTAGGGCAGAAGCAAAGGTACTGCCTGATTCTACCTCTGCTTTAATTTTTAACACCAAATCTTTCATCGTTGGGTTGTCGAGTGAGTCGGCAACAATTTCAAACGATTGAGTCAGTGGCACACCCGCTTTCATCATAGTAGCCAATTGCCGCACGAAAATAGCAATATCAATGGCTTTGATTTTCTTTTTGGTTTGAAAGATGGGCTTGGGTTTTTTCTTAATATTACTGACCGTAATGCCCTGTTTGCGTAGCTGAGCCCTTGCCAAGTCCAAGCTTTTACTGGTCAATTCACCTTTGACTTTTTGCCCACGACGATTGGTGCCATCATAGACATAGTCGAGCAGCATATCGGTTGCAACTTTTGCCATGGTTCAATCCTTAAAAATTTTCAACAAATAACAGCTGTTTATAAGATGTTTTATAAATCGTTATACCCTAAAGTCTAATCAGAAGTTACCCGATACATCTCAGCCACACTCGTTACGCCCTGTAACACCTTCATAATTCCTGAACGACGCAAGTCCCGGAACCCAGTTTTTAATGCCGCATCCTTAATTTCAATGGCGTTGCCATCTTCCATGATGATACGAGAGATGTCATCGTTAATTTTCATGACTTCGTAAACACCCACCCGTCCCTTATAGCCTTCTCGGCACTCAGAGCAGCCCACAGGTTCATAAATCACATTATCAGGATTGTTTAAATCTTCGTCAGTAAAGCCCATTTCAAGTAAACTTTGCTTAGGTACATTCGTCGGTTTTTTACAGTTTTTACAAAGCCTTCGAGCAAGACGCTGAGCGACGACTAAGTTAATCGATGTGGCAATATTAAATGATGCCACGCCCATATTGCGTAAACGGGTTAAGGTCTCAGGAGCCGAGTTGGTGTGCAAAGTTGACAATACCATATGTCCCGTTTGGGCAGCTTTGATGGCGATTTCAGCAGTTTCCAAATCTCGAATCTCACCGACCATAACAATGTCTGGATCTTGTCGTAAAAATGATTTTAGAGCACTGGCAAAGGTTAAACCAACTTTTGGGTTTACATTCACCTGATTGATGCCCTCGAGGTTGATTTCAACGGGGTCTTCGGCGGTTGATATGTTGGTTTCAACAGTATTTAAAATATTCAAACCTGTATATAGCGATACCGTTTTACCTGAACCTGTAGGACCTGTAATGAGCATCATGCCTTGCGGTTTATGTAGTGCTTCTAAAAACAACTCCTTTTGATCGGGCTCGTAACCCAAAGCATCGATCCCAAGCATGGCTGAAGAAGGGTCAAGAATACGTAATACAATTTTTTCCCCAAACAGAGTGGGTAGGGAGTTTACCCGAAAATCGATGGCTTTATTCTTTGAAAGCTTCAACTTAATTCGCCCATCTTGAGGTACACGCCGCTCAGAGATATCCATTTGTGACATCACTTTAAGGCGAGCGGCTATTTTGCTTGCCAATTGCACTGGTGGGCTGGACATTTTTTGCATCACGCCATCCACACGAAATCGGACACGATAAGACTTCTCATAAGGTTCAAAATGCAAATCTGATGCCCCCATACGAATGGCATCCACCAACATTTTATTTACAAACTTGACCACCGGAGCTTCATCAACACCATCATCAAGCGTAGTTGCTCCGTCATTTCCCTTCTCTTCAGGGTTTTCAAAATCTACCGCTAAGTCGCCATCACTCATGTTACTAAACGTATCCATGGAGTCCGCAAACGCATTTTCGATGGCTTTTGCCAGCTTGGTTTCTTCGACAACAACGGTTTGAACGGTAAGGCGAGAATTAAACTGGAGGGCATCAATGGCATCGAGACGGGTCGGATCGCTCATGGCAACAAATAAACGTCCACCTCGCTTATAAATCGGCAATACATTATATTTGCGAACCAGCTTTTCATCCACCAAATCTTTGGGTAACACGTCTAAATTGAGCGTATCTAAATCAAATAGAGGGTCGCCAAACTCTTTGGCAACCAGCCATGCCACTTTGTCGGCAGGGGCGAGTTTGTTTTGCACCAGATAAGACACCAAGCTCATTTGGCTTTGTTGGGCTTCAGCTAACGATTTTTCGATGACTTCATCGCTCACCAAGCCATCTTGTACCAAACGTTGGGCAATACCACCAAAGCTTATGGGTGCAGACATATTGTCATCCTAGTCATTTTATCAACTACAAAAGTTATCGATTATCAAGATGTAGTCCGTTCAACTGAAAGCTAGGCGGTACAATCTTGAAAAAATAGTTTTCTGATGCTATTTAAGCGTAAAATGGGCATTTACACAAGCTAACAAAGTAAACAATTGGGTAAGGTGCGTTTTTTTATAGGCAAGTTGTACTCTGATATATAAAGTAAGAGATTTGATTGGTAAAGACGAACGGTAGCGTCAAAGATAAAACAACTATGTTATAATTCGACACTTTATTAAATCAAATTGTCATTTACGCCATCGTTGGACAAAATATTATGACTGCTTGGGTAATCGGTAACTGGAAGCTTAATCCTACCTCTTTGCTGGAAGTCAAAACGTTGGCTCAACAACTCGTTCAAAATGTGTATCAAGCGAAATTAGATGATGTGCAATTAATGGTTGCCCCAAGTTTTGTGCACTTGAGTGCGGTGCAGTCCGAATTGTCGCATCAAGAAGACACAGAGCCTGCCATTTTGCTTGCCAGCCAAGATGTCAGTGCGATGAGTGCAGATATAGGAGCATATACCGGTGAAGTCTCTGCCAACCAGTTAGTGGATATGGACGTGGATTGGGTAATTGTTGGGCATTCGGAGCGTCGCCAGTATTTCGATGAAGATAACGACTTGTTACTACAAAAGATTCGAAATGCTCAAGCGAAAGAGTTGGGCGTGATATTTTGTATTGGAGAGTCTGAAGCGGATTATCAAGCGGAGATTACCGAAAAGGTATTAGCCGAACAATTACAAGTTATTTATTCGGTTTTCGAGCAAACGTCTTCTGATATTAAGCTTATTATTGCCTATGAACCAGTGTGGGCAATCGGCACAGGTCGAGTACCGTCAACAAGCGACGTTGATAGCGTTCATAAGTTTATTCGTCAACAATTGGCTAATATGGATGCAAAGTTACAAGATGTGCCCATTATTTACGGTGGTAGCGTCAAGCCAGATAACGCCAAAGCTTTTTCCAGCTTGCCATCGGTAAACGGGGTATTGGTTGGCGGGGCGGCACTGGATGCAGATAGCTTTCTAGCGATTGCTCAAAGCTTTGTAGAGTAATAATTTTTCAATTTTTAAGTATATTTTTTGGTAAAACCCCTATGTTTACGGTCATTTTAGCCATTCATATCATTGTCGCCATCGCCATGACGGGGCTTATCCTTATTCAACATGGTAAAGGGGCGGATGCAGGAGCCTCATTTGGTGCGGGTGGAGCAGCCACTGTCTTTGGTGCCGCAGGCTCAGCCAATTTTTTGACCCGTTCAACAGCGGTCATGGCAGCAATCTTCTTTTGCAGCAGTCTAGCTCTTGCCGTTCATGCCCGTCAGCAATCCGAAGACCAATATCGCTTAGATGTGCCTGCGGTGAGTGAAACCACACCTGCCCCGATTGAACCAGTTGCTCCCGTTGAATAGCTATTTAATGTGATAAGTTCTTAAGATAAAGGGTTTTTTGGTTGCATATCACCTAATTTATGCGTAAAATGCCCGGTCTTAATTGATGGTCGCTGTTTTTTAAGTGATATCAGGCATTGCGATTGTGGTGGAATTGGTAGACACGCTATCTTGAGGGGGTAGTGGCGTAAGCCGTGAGGGTTCAAGTCCCTCCAATCGCACCATACACTTGACTTAAGTAGTCACAAGGCTTTTAGCCTCTTTGATGTAATTACTTATTTGTTATGAACCCAATATGTTGTATTAGGGTTGACAAAATTAGGAAGCCTCTATATAATTCGCTTCCTTAGATTGAAAGGCGTGAATAGTTAATATTAACTTTACATGCTAACGCTAGTGACAACAATTTATTTATTCTTATTGGTTGTCACTGATTGTTGCGGGGTGGAGCAGTCTGGTAGCTCGTCGGGCTCATAACCCGAAGGTCGTAGGTTCAAATCCTGCCCCCGCTACCATTTTTTGGGCCCTTTATGGGCTTCTTTTATATGTGGTTATGACAAGTACGATAGAAAAGTTAGAAACAAACATTACAAAAGACATTGAATCTTTTGGCCTTTCTCTGTGGGGGATTGAATTATCAGGGAATTCAAGATCAAAATTAATAAGGATTTTTATAGATAAAAAAAACGGCGTTGACATAGATGACTGCCAGAAAGTTAGCAATCAAGTGAATGAATTACTCACCAATATAGAGCTTGTCTCATTTGATTATACTTTAGAAGTATCTTCACCAGGACTGGATAGAAAATTCTTTAAATTAGAGCAATTTCATGAATTTATTGGGCATGAGATTAAAGTTAAATTTTATGACGGAAACAAAAAAGTAACCAAAATTGCTTTATTGCTTAATACCAATGGGGAAGGTATTTTTTTGAAGGATGAAAATGAATTCTTTATTAATTTTGACAAAGTTATAGTCGCAAGACTTGAACCAATTTTCGAGGTATCAAATGAATAATGAAATATTAATGGTTGCAGAATCAGTCTCTAACGAGAAAGCATTACCAAAAGATACTATTTTTGAAGCAATTGAATTTGCTTTAGCTAGTGCTGCTAAGAAAAAATATGCTGATGAGGTAGATATTCGCGTGGATATAGATCATCAGACAGGAGATTATGAAACTTTCAGATGTTGGGAGGTAGTCGAAGTTGATGACTATGAAACTCCTGAAATGCATATTCTTATAGATAGTGATGATGCAGAGGAAAAAAACCTTTCTATTGGAGATTTAGTCAAAGAAAAGATTGAAAATGTTGAGTTTGGAAGAATTGCTGATCAAATAGCAAAACAAGTAATGGTGCAAAATGTAAGGGATGCAGAAAGGATGGAGATA
>JAAXIL010000246.1:5076-13628 GCA_012270355.1 Psychrobacter sp. | reverse complement strand
CTCGGGACACCAGCCATTTTATTCCCCATTATTTTTATCCATAAGTAAACTTTTCATCAAGTGCACAACCGTTTAGGAACAATTTATGACCCACCTATTGGCAAACTTACCCTTATTTTTGGCTTATGCCACGACTGCCATCGTTTTGATGGGCATATTTGTGTTGATATATACCTTTTTGACCCCGCATAAAGAGTTCACACTCATTAAACAAGGCAACGTCGCTGCCAGTATCAGCTTAAGCGGGGCGATTTTGGGATTTGTGCTCGCCTTATCCTCGGTGGTGCGTTATAGCATCAGCTTAATGGATATGGCGGTATGGGGCGTGGTTGCCTTACTTGTGCAAGTGGTAGCTTATCTTTGTGTACGACTACTCATGCCTACATTGTCTCAGGGCATTGAAAACAACAACATCAGTAAAGGCATTTTGCTCGCAACCATCGCTGTGAGCTTTGGGCTTATCAATGCGGCATGTATGGTTTACTAGCCCCATACCCATGGTATAACTAATTCCATATAAAACTGATACGGTGTCAGACTAGGGCATGTCCTCATTTAAAAATGTCGATAAAAATGAGATAAATTTCAGTCAAACAAGAAAAATATTGCCGTTAATATTGTAGTAATGCCCAACTTATTACCACATTTTAACAAAATTTAGCCATTTTTAGCCCATTTAGTTATTTTTATTTGGATTGAGGACATGCCCTAACTTACATTACTATTTGGACACCTTCGCTCGTCTGCCTTATGCCAATTTTATCTTAAGGTAACTATGGGTTTAGCGAGATTGCCATCAATCATGCCACTCTGGCTTATAATCAGGATGCTCAACATTGCGTCCATCTTGGCGAACCAATCCATCAATTTTGACGATGTCATCTGCTTCTAACGTCACATTCAAGGCATCTAAATTACCCTGCAAATGGTCAATCGTAGAAGTTTTAGGAATCGCAATGCGGTTTTTATCGGCTAAGATATACGCCAATGACACTTGGGCAGGCGTGATGCTGTGCTTATCAGCAATCGCTTTAATGGTGTCATTTTTAAACACCTCGCCCCGTGCCAGTGGCGAATAAGCCGTTAATGGAATGTGGCGATTTTCCATAAAGATGCGTAGCGTCCGCTGATTGATAAACGGATGAAACTCCACTTGGTTGGTCGCAATCGGCACGCTGGCATATCGCTGGGCTTCAATGAGCCAATCAATCGTAAAGTTTGATACCCCAATATGGCGGGTCAGCCCCTGCTTTTGTAGCTCAGATAAGGCGGGCATGGTTTCCGACAACGGCACTCGCTCATCTGGCCAATGTAGCAGTAGCAAATCCAGATAGTCTACACCAAGGTTATCAAGCGATTTATGAGTCGCTTCAACCAGTTTTTCTGGTTTGAACTTTAGGTCATCAGGGAAAATTTTAGTGGTCAAAAAGTAGGCATCTCTAGAGACACCAGACTGTGCCAAGCCCTTGCCCACTTGTTCTTCGTTGCCGTAGGCTTGGGCGGTATCAATGTGCTCATACCCCATTTGTAAGGCGGTTTTCACCACGTCCACACAGTTTTGACCTGTGTTTTGCCATGTGCCTAAGCCTAGGGCAGGAATGCGAGCGTCGCCAACCGTGCGAGCGTGATAGGTTTTGTGATACATGATTTTTCCTTATTGATTGAACAAATTTTATTAGACACAGGTTTAATGTTTCACATGAAATCTACGCAGTAGTCATTTTTTTGTGTCATCAACATTGAGTTAAGAAGTCTATTTATTTAAGGCACTGCCTTTAACTCATGCTTTAATTATAAGCTACGTCATAAGGAATTGAAGCCAATCTCACAGACCTTAAACAGGGTCAAAACAAAGAACCATTACGCCCTTAAGCTTATCCTTTTTTCTTAAACGCCAGCCATTTATCCTTAATACCCCCCTTTAATAGCATTTTGCGGTCTTTGAGATAACTGTTATGCACAATCCACGGGTCACGGTCGCCCTGTTTCGGCAATACGTCTTTGGCACGGCGGATATAGCCCGATTGCATCGACCCCATCACCGAATCGGTTTCACGGCTCACGGTCTCGCCATCGGTTGCTTTGGCTTTTGGGATTACCGTGCGGTAGTCTTTTTTCGCCATAAAATTAAGCAACCGCACCACATACGCACATGCAAGGTCAATTTTTAGCGTCCATGACGCATTGGTGTAGCCGAACAGTACCGCCAAATTCGGGGCGTTTTCAACCAACACCGCCTTATAGGTCATCAAATCGCCAACGGTAGCAACTTCACCATTCACGCTCACGGTTGCCCCACCAAGCATCTGCAATTTTAGCCCTGTTGCCGTCACAATCATATCGGCAGGCAAGTGACGACCTGACGCAAGCTGAATGCCTGTTTCCGTAAAGCGTTCGATGCGATCAGTCACAATGTCCGCCCGTTCGGTATGTAAGGCTTCAAACAAATCACCGTCAGGCACGGCACAAAATCGCTCATCCCAAGGGTCGTAGTGGGGTGAGAAGTGTTTTTTGTCGATGAGTGAGCGAGGGCCGTTGTGGTTTTTGCCCTTTAGGTCTTTGCTTAAACCCAAATTGACCACGGCTTTCATGGCGTTTGGGGCAACTCGGGAAAATTTGTATAACCCTTGTTGAGTCAGGATATTTTTCCATCGCACCAAATTGTAGGCGGTCTGTTCGGATAAAGGCGTAAAGCGTTTGAGGTAATGCAAACTATTGTCTTCGCTGGGCATATTGGCGACATAAGTGGGCGAGCGTTGCAATAGCGTGACGTGCTTTGCCCGTTGCTGACTGTCTTTGTTTACCAAGGCAGGCACCAAGGTCATGGCGGTTGCCCCACTGCCAATCACCACAATGCTTTTGTCGTCATAATCGGTAGCATCCGTCCAGTTTTGAGGATGGATAATCTCGCCTTTGAAGTCGTCTTCGCCCTTAAACCTCGGACGATAGCCTTGCTCAAAATCATAGTAGCCCGTCGCTCCTACCACAAAACGGGCGGTGAGTGTGTCGGTTTCGCCTGTGTTTATATCGGTTAATTGAGCGGTCCAAAAGCCGTCGGCATCTTGCCAACTGAGGTCGGTCACTTTGGTGCTGAGGCGAACGTAGGGCATCAAGTCTTCAGCATTGGCAGTGTCTTTAATGTAGCGTTTGATGGATTCGCCATCGGTCATGGTCTTTTTGCTGAGCCAAGGGCGATGGGCAAAGCCAAAGGTAAACATATCCGAATCCGATCGAACACCCGGGTAGCGGAACAAATCCCACGTTCCGCCAATGTCCGAGCGTTTATCAACGAGGGCAATCCGTCTATGTTTGAAGGGTTTGCCATAAGCATTGTTAAAGGTTTTGTTGCGTTTCAGATGACTTGCCATGCCAATGCCCGACACGCCTGCCCCAATGATGAGTACATCGAGGTCAGGTTGCTCAGGTTCCTGGTGACGATTAAAGGGATTTAGACGATTTTTGAGGCGATTTAACATAAACGTTCATCCTTGAACGGTAAATTTTGAGAGTCGGCATAGCGATTAGGACAGATTAAAACCTACCCTCTCAGTCGCATTAAGCCTTCCTGCTGGGTGGTGGCAACCAGTTTGCCATTTTGCCAAAACTGTCCGTGATTTAAGCCCTTAGCATGGCTGGTGGTGTCGCTCCACATGTCATACAAAAGCCATTCATTAAATTTAAACGGGCGATGAAAGTGCATGCTGTGGTCGATGCTCGCCGCTTGCAAACCTTTGGTCATAAAGCTCACCCCATGTGGCATCAGCCCAGTACCCACCAAATAAAAATCGGACGCAAACGCCAGCAAGGCTTGGTGCACCGCAAAGGGTTGCTCGCCCAACGCTTCAAGATCCGCCAGTCGTAGCCAGTTGGCTTGTTTGGGACGCATCGGTTTGGGGTGGACAGGATCACGAGGGGTGACGGGGCGAATCTCAATATGTCGTTTTCGCATAAAACGCTCTTGCAAGGCTTCAGGCACGTTACCCACCACGTTTTCTTTAAGCTGTTGCTCGGTTTGCAAATCCTCAGGCGGGGGATAAACAGGCATGGTGTCTTGATATTCTAGCCCGCCTTCCATGGGGGCAAAGCTGGCAAGCATCGAGAATATCACCTGCTCAATCTGCTCGCCGTGTTGGTTTTCTTTGTATTGCACCGCCGTGACTTGCCGAGCCGACAAACTGCGACCATCTCGAAGGCGTCTGACTTGATATTCCACAGGTTGATTGATGCTACCGCCCCGCAAAAAGTAGCAATGAAACGAATGGCAAGGCTTATCCTCATCATCAATGGTATTGAGTGCCGCCATCAAGGCTTGCCCCAGCACTTGCCCGCCAAAGATACGTTTGCCCACATAGTCATAGCTTTGCCCCACAAACACATCCTCGCCCGTTTTTTCTAGCGTTAGGGTGTCGATCAGTTGCTGAACAAGGGGGTAGGTAAGTTGGTTAGGCATGGCAATTTCCGAAACTTAGCGTAATAAACAAATTGAAAAGGCATATTATACGCATAATTGGGTTTGATTGAGATGGGTTTTGCTACCCATCGACTTTCTATGTCTATCAAGTCACTACTACCGTATCGCCCTTACAACGCCTTTGCATTAACATGGCATCGCCATAAACTCGGTAAACACCTGTAAACATTATGTCGTTTTATGCCGTTTTGTGGCATCATAGCCCTCATATTTTAAGCAAAACTTGACCCACTATGCCTTCTAAGCCCCTAAAATCTGTGTCGTTAAAACGCCTGATTAAAAACACGCCCGCCACCATCAAACAAGCGGTGCGAAATGAGCTAAAACGTCGGCAACAAAACAAACAGCAAACCACTGCCCGCTTTAGCAAACCCAACTTGCCGACCGCACAGGTGTTTCGTGAGCAAGCTCAAACCGCAAGCGAAGCCCTTAGCCGTTCGGGGCGATCCGTCAATCAAGTGTATCGCAAGCTCTCAGGACAGGCTCTCGACGTGGCAGTCACGCCCCTTGTTGTCGGTGAATTACCCGACATTCACCCCAGCGATGACGTGCTGACCTTTTATGTGCTTGCCGAATATTCTCGCTCCAACAGTATTTTGGTGGATTTGGTAACCAGTGAGCATGACCTGCCACCTGCATTGGGGGCGGTCAGGGACAGTTCGGGCTATGTGGACGAAAATGCGGGCATTTTGTTTCTGCACCACCCAAACGCCCGTGACCGCAAAGTCTCGCCCCGTTTGGCACGTCTTGTATCCGCATGCCGACAGCATCCTAACTTAAACATTCAACTTGTGCCCGTGTCGATCGTGTGGGGACGCTCGCCCGATAAAGAAGACTCCATTTTCAAGCTACTCATGGCAGACAACTGGCAAGAACCAACGTTTGCCAAGCAACTATTTAATATTGGTGTGATGGGGCGGGATACGTTCATTCAGTTTCATGAACCGCTTGACTTACACCGCATGATTGCCGATTTAGCCAAACCGTCCGAGGCTAATGCATCCATAGCAAACAAAACTGAACAAAATCCGCCAGCCGTTAAAACAACCGCAAGCAAGGCTATAACTGACAACTCTCAATCCGCCGATTTATCGAATATTGACGCAGACCTTGCCAGTGATGCCGTCGATAACTCGCATACCGAACTGAGTCAATTTCAGTTTGCCGAAGACTTGGTGAATGACAAGATGCCGAGTGAAGACGAGCAATTGATTGAACACGCTCGCCATCAGCTCGAAGCTGAGCAACAGGCTCAAAAACACAGCGAAGCAAAAACCAACCCAACCACGCATTTGATTACGTCTGAGGAAGCCAACTTTAGCCTCAGCTTGTTGATTAGTCATCAGCTTGGGGGCTATCTGGATGCCCAACGAACAAGCATCTTAGGTCCTGACCTGTCGGACAAACGCAACCTGATTGATAAACTGGTCAACTCCCCCGCCATCGCCCACGCTTGTCAAGTCGAGGCGGACAATTCAGACAACGGCATGTCCCGCAAAGATGCCCGCAGACTGGCACGGGGCTATGCTGAGGAAATCGTTAACGACTATTCTTATCCCGTCATTCGTTTTTTTGACACTTTTTTGACATGGCTGTGGACACAACTTTATGACGGTGTGGAGGTGCATCACTTTGAGCGGGTGCGTACCTTTGCCAGCGATCATGAGTTGGTGTATGTGCCGTGTCATCGCAGCCACATGGATTATTTATTGCTCGCTTATGTCATCTATAAATGGGGCTTGAGTGTGCCGTATGTGGCAGCGGGTGACAACCTCAACGTGCCGATCATTGGCACGATGCTCAGGCGTGCGGTGGCGTTTTATATCCGTCGCAGTTTTAAAGATAATGAGTTATATAAAGCCGTGCTCAAACAATATTTGCACATGCTGATCGGCAGACAAACGCCGATTGAATACTTTATCGAGGGCGGACGCTCTCGCTCAGGGCGACTGCTTCCACCCAAACTCGGGATGCTGGCGATGACCGTGCATAGCCAGCTTCGAGACTCGAGTAAACCTGTGGTATTTGTGCCGACCTACATCGGCTATGAACGCATTATGGAAGGCGGTACGTACCTCGGTGAACTGCGAGGTAAACCCAAAGAGTCGGAATCATTTTTAGGTCTGCTTAAAGCCAGTCGCAAAATTGAGCGAATTTTTGGGCATGTGCAAGTCAGTTTCGGCACGCCGTTGCCACTTGCGGACTTTATGGCTAAGTTCGACGTACCTGCCGATGCCCTGCCCCCCCATCGCACCGACACTGATTTACCTTCTACCGCCAATGCCATGATTGATAACCTCAGCGTCAAAATCATGCAAAATATCAACAAGGCGGCGGCCATCAACCCGATTACCTTGCTTGCCTTGGTGCTTTTGTCCACGCCAAAAGCTGCCTTGGATGAAACCCAATGTCGCAAGCAATTGGCACTCTGTCAGCAGCTCGCTAAAAATTTGCCTTATCATGAGGACACCATTGTCACCGACATGACCCCTGCGGGCATGATTGACTATGGCATCAAGCTCAAACTCATCGAACGAACGCCCCACATTTTGGGCGACATGATTCGGGTGGTGCCAAAACAAGTGCAACTGCTCAGTTATTTCCGCAACAACATTTTGCATATCTACATTTTGCCCTCGTTTTTGGCGGCGTTGGTGGTCAGAAATGGGCATATCGCTCGCTCTCGTCTTAAGAGTTTGGCGACCGATATGTATCCGTTTTTGCAAAGCGAACTGTTTTTATACTATGCCATTCGCACGTTGGATGACCGTCTGGATACCTTGCTGGCGGGTTTGATTGGCATGGGTGTGATGGTGGAAACTTCAGACGATGAGCTCGGTATCCCTGATGCCAATTCAGAAGCCTACCAACAACTGGTGATGCTGGCTCACCCCGTGTCGCAAAGCCTTGAGCGATATTTTATGACGCTGGCATTGCTCGCCCAGCAAGGCTCGGGCAACCTCACTGCCGAGCAAGTGGTGGATTTGTGTCATCTGCTCGGTCAACGGTTGTCGATTTTGTATGCCGATGACAGTCCCGAATTTTTTGACCGTGCGTTGTTTGTGAGCTTTATCAACGCCCTGATACGTTTGGAGTATTTGCACAAAAATGACGATGAGACGCTACGCTTTGATGACCGCATCGCCAACATAGCTCGCTACGCTTATATTGTGCTGAGTACCGATGCCATGCAAATTTTGCAAAATATGGCGGCGATGGACAAAGCCGACATTGAAAACGCCATCGAACAGATCAATCAAAAGAGAGCACGGCGATTTATGAAGCGAGGGTAAGAGGCGGGTTAAGACTGGAAGTTTCAGCATTAAAAAAGTCCATTCTTGTGAATGGACTTTTTTAATGCTGAGGCTAATTTTAACTCGCAATCTTCTTATACTTCATCCGCTTTGGTGTTGCCTCGTCACCGAGCTGTTTTTTGCGGTAGGCTTCGTATTCTGAATAGTTGCCATCGAACCACTGCGGACCTTCTGGCTCAAACGCCAAAATGTGCGTGGCGATGCGGTCTAAGAACCAGCGGTCATGCGACACGACCAACACCGTGCCTGGGAACACCTGTATCGCATCCTCTAACGCCCGCAAGGTTTCCACGTCTAGGTCATTCGACGGTTCATCGAGCAAAATCACGTTTGCCCCTTGCTTTAAGGTTTTGGCAAGTTGCAAGCGGTTACGCTCACCGCCCGACAGGCTACCAACTCGTTTTTGCTGGTCTTGCCCCTTAAAGTTAAAGCGACCAATATAGGCTCGGCTTGGCGTTTCGTACTCACCGACGGTAATCATGTCCAGCCCGTCCGACACTTCCTCCCACACGGTTTTGTTGTCGTCCAAGTTATCCCGCACCTGTCCAACATAAGCCACTTTCACACTCTCGCCCAATTCAACCGAACCCGTATCAGGCTCATCTTTGCCCGTCATCATGTTAAACAACGTGGTTTTACCTGCCCCGTTGGGTCCGATGATGCCGACAATGGCGGCAGGCGGCACATTAAAGCTTAAGTTTTCATAAGGCAGACGGTCGCCGAACGATTTGGCAATGTCGGTGCCGTCAATGACGGTATTGCCCAAG
>JAAXIL010000246.1:0-5066 GCA_012270355.1 Psychrobacter sp. | reverse complement strand
CGGGAATTCTTTTGAGGTGCGCTCGTCAAAGCGTTGCATGCGGGACGTGGACTTCGCGTGCTGTCCTTTTTGGTTTTTGCGTACCCACTCCAGCTCTTTTTTCAACGCTTTGGCAAACGACTCTTCTTGCTTTTGCTGTTGCTCTAAGCGTTTATTTTTCTGCTCAAGCCATTCGGTGTAATTGCCCTCGTACGGATAGCCATGCCCACGGTCTAGCTCCAAAATCCACTCGGCGACGTTGTCCAAGAAATAGCGGTCATGCGTAATCGCCACAATCGTGCCTGGATAATTTTGCAAAAATTGCTCCAGCCACGCCACGCTTTCTGCATCCAAGTGGTTGGTCGGTTCGTCAAGTAGCAACATATCGGGGCGAGACAGCAACAAACGACACAAGGCAACCCGACGTTTTTCACCGCCCGACAGCTTGCTCACGTCTGCATCCCACGGTGGCAGGCGCAACGCATCGGCGGCCTTTTCAAGCTGGGTATTTAGGTTATGGGCGTCCCACGATTGGATAATGTCTTCCATTTTGCCTTGCTCTTCGGCAAGTTTGTCAAAGTCGGCATCGGGTGCGGCGTACTCCGCATAAATCTCGTCGAGGCGAGCCAACGCATCCAAGGCTTCTCGCATGCCGTCTTCGACATTGCCCCGCACGTCTTTAGACTCGTCGAGTTGTGGTTCTTGGGGCAAATAGCCGATTTTGGTGCCAGGTTGAGCACGAGCCTCACCGCTAAACTCGGTGTCCACGCCTGCCATAATCCGCAAAAGCGTCGATTTGCCCGCACCATTGATGCCGAGCACGCCAATTTTTGCCCCAGGGAAAAACGATAGGTTGATGTTTTTTAGAATTTCACGCTTGGGTGGAATCAGTTTGGACACGTTGTTCATCGTGTAGATGTACTGAGCCATTGAAAGTATTCTCCAAAAAGGTGGATGAGCTGATACGATAAAACATTATCGCATATTATGGACAGCTTGCGTACGTTTAAAGCGTCTGATACCTCCTCTTACGGGGCAGGCAAAAACTTGTGACCAAAAGCAGGTATAATGTAGGTATGTCAAATGGATAAGACAGGCTGACCCATGACCTCGCCCCGTCACCAAAAGCCTAAGAAAAGAGGCTATCGTCCAAAGCTTATTGAAACGGTATTTATGGATTTTATCAGCGAACGCACCCTACCTTTTTTATCGCCGAGTCCCAAAGTCAAGGTATTGTCTAAGACGTGGCTTAGTGACGATTTGTTGGCTCTTCGTTTACTGCCCAATCGGGCATGGCGACGCCAGTATCAGCAAATTTATGAACCTGTCAAAACAAACGAGTCGAATAAATCCCATTGGCAAACTGGGCAGCATATCCTGCTATCGGTTACCATCGACGGGGTCTGCCTACACCGTTCCTATTCATTAGTCGGATTGCCTGAGTGGGATGTGCTGGCAGAGGATGAGACGTTTGGCGAGGCAAAGCCACAACATGAACAGGACATGGTGCTGACCATTGCCATTAAAAGGCAAGGGCGGGTATCCAATCATTTGGCGGTGGCGGTGCAGGCTGGTGATGTGTTGGATTGCGGTTTACCTTCGGGGCAATTCACGTTGCGTCAGCATGAGGTGACGGCAGATGAGCCCGTCGCCTTTGTCTGTGCAGGCAGTGGGGTGACGCCCATATTGGGGCTGGTGACGGACGCACTGCAAACTGGCTCGCCTGAGCGTCCTGTAACCTTGCTGTATTATGCCAAAACGCCCGTGTTCATGACGCAGTGGCAAACGCTACAACGCCAATATCCGAACTTTCGTTGTCACATTGTGGCTACCACGTTTGCAGGCAGTTATATTTTGGGCAAACGCCATTTAGATAAAGCCGTGCTGGACGAGGTGGGCATCAGTCTTCGGCACAAAATTTATGCATGCGGAGCCACGCCAATGCTCTCTAGCCTCACAATGGCACTAAGCGAGCAGGCAATGGAGGCAGGGCAAGATATCAACGCCCCCAATCCACTCGACAATTTGATTTTGGAACGTTTTGGACGCGTCGGCTTAACCGATGCCCAGCTTGCCAATGTGAATTTGGCGACGGAGGATGAGGAAAACATCGCCATCAATGAGCATGCTACCGTTTTGCTTGCCAGACGTGGGGTGAGCTTTCATGTGGTCAATGCCACGCCCAGCATTTTGCTGGGGGCTGAAAGAGCACAAATTTATCTGCCCTATGGCTGTCGGCAAGGTATGTGTCAAATTTGCCGTTGTGACAAACAGTCTGGCATCGTCAAAAATTTGCTCACGGGCGAGGTCAGCGACGACGGGGCGGAATCCATCCGCATTTGCGTGTCTGCCCCTGTGACGGATGTGGTGCTGGATGTATGACGTTTTATTATCCGAAAAATGAATCTAAAAAATGACATTTGTTGCGAGTGATTGACGCCACATAGATATGGATATAACTGATTCAAGATAAAACTGGTATAAGGCAGACGAGCGAAGGTGTATATACAATACTGCGAGAGAGTCTAACACCGTACCAGTTTTATATGGGAATAGTTATAAATTTGATGTCGTGCCACTTATGCTGAAGTAGGAGTTAAACCATGAAAGATTTTCTTCCTGACATGTGCCATACGATTACGGCATCAGGGGTTTCTGATGGTGCAAGCGATGTGGATGTCACTTCCGATGCAACGATTGATGCAGGTGCTCAAACAACTGTTGAATCAACAACTCAACCATCAATGACAGCAACACTGCCAACAAAATATCCGACATTATCAGCAAATCCGCTCAACGCACAGCAAACTGCCGAAGTGGGCAAAAAACTCGATGCCATTCGCCAATCCGTCATGCAAGATTTAGGCGAAAAGGACGCCCTTTATATTCACCGAGTCTATGCCACTGTGGTATATGGCGAACTGCTTGGACGGGGCATATTGATGCTCAGCGGAGCACTACAACATCGGCACAAACGAGGCAAGCTATCCAAATCGACCATCGGATTGTGGCTGACAGGCACGTCGCTGTTGACGTTTAGTAAAATCCTCAATAACATGGAGCTGGGGCACAATGTGATGCACGGTCAGTATGATTGGATGCAACATAAACACCTAAACAGCCAGCAGTTTGATTGGGACATCGTGTGCCCTGCCCCGCTTTGGCAACACTCGCACAATTATTTGCATCATACGTTTACCAATGTGGTGGGGCGTGACCATGACGTGGGCTATCACCTAATTCGCATCACCGATGAACAGCCGTGGGTAAACTCAGACCGCTTTAATTTGGTTAAAACTGGCGTATTGGCGTTGATTTTTGAATGGGCGGTGGCATTTCATGACATTCAAATTAGCATGGAAGAATATCGAGACGACCCCAACCTGGCTACTACCATGCACCAAAAGTCTCGGGCACTCTTCTCTAAGATAGGACGACAAATCGGCAAAGATGCCATAGCCATGCCAGTATTAGCCTCTTTATTGGG
This sequence comes from Psychrobacter sp., assembly GCA_012270355.1. Classification (GTDB taxonomy): domain Bacteria; phylum Pseudomonadota; class Gammaproteobacteria; order Pseudomonadales; family Moraxellaceae; genus Psychrobacter. The sequence continues at coordinate 1,600 of JAAXIL010000246.1, read as the reverse complement.
AGGGAAATCGGGGTTTGTGCATAGCTTGATGGGCAACACGTTCGCCAATGGCATACGCAATGTGTGGACATGGGCGGTCATTTTTTGCGGTCATTTTACCGAGCAGGCTCACATTTATAGCAAGCTTGACGACAACGAAAGTCGGGGGGATTGGTATGTGCGACAAATGCTTGGCTCTAGCAATCTGACAGGGGGCAAAATTTTTCACATCATGACGGGCAATTTGTCGCATCAAATCGAGCATCACTTATTCCCTGATATGCCTGCCAATCGCTATGCCAGCATTGCCCCAAGAGTCAAAGCCGTTTGCCAAGAATATGGATTGCACTACAATACGGGGTCATTTGCAAAGCAGTTGACGCAAGTGATAAAACGCATTCATCATTTTAGCAAACCCGATGTTGCTGAAAAAACGTCCATTGCTCAGTCAGTGGATAAACCGTCTGCGGACTCAGAAACATTACGTGATGACTATCCGCATGTGTCCCCACGCCGACGTAAATGGCTTAATCGTATGCCAGATTTTTTGGCTCAAGCAGTGGCGTATGTATAAAAAATTGCTTCCATAACAACATCGACGTCGACGTTAAAAAACGTAATGTCTTAAAGAGCTGAGATGAAAGAGCCGAGCTTAACGCTGACGGTTTATTTTAATGTGCTATGGATCGTCTCAAATATAAGTGAATATAAGTATTTTATGAACTCTGACCTACTCACTGCCACCAATTTAAGCAAAAGCGTGACGCTTGGCGAGCGACGCATCGACATCATCAAAAACGCCAATCTGTCGATTGAGGCAGGCGATTGTGTGATGCTGATGGGAAAATCGGGGTCGGGCAAATCTACCTTGCTCGGGCTGTTGGCAGGGTTGGATTATCCTGATTCGGGCGAAGTATGGCTGGACGGCAAAAACTTAACCGAGTTGGACGAAGAGACCCTCGCCAAATTACGCCAAACAGACATGGGTTTTGTGTTTCAATCGTTTCATCTATTGCCCACGCTCACCGTTGCCGAAAATATCGCCTTTCCGCTCGACATCGCCCGCAAGCCCGATAACGGGCGGGTAGAAGAATTGATTCAAGCGGTGGGACTTGAGCACCGAGCCGACAGCCTGCCCTCGCAACTGTCTGGCGGGGAACAACAACGCACCGCCATCGCTCGGGCGTTGGTGGCACGCCGCAAGATTATTTTTGCCGAGGAGCCGACGGGCAAGTTGGCTGAGCAACATGCTCGGCAAGTCATGAATTTATTGCTAGATTTTCAACAGCAGTCAGGCACGACGTTGGTGGTGGTGACGCATGACCCCAGTCTCACGACTCATGCGGATAAGGTGATTGAAGTGGTGGATGGGGTGGTGAGTGGTAGCGTGGTATAAAAAAATTAAGACACTTAATAGATGAAAATAAAATTTAGTTTTTCTTACATAGTTTGAACCTCCCCCTAACCTCCTCCTTAATAAGGAGGGGGAACGGCTCTACCCCTTTATATGGGAGAGAGCTGGGATGGGGTATCTAGCTCAATTAGCGTCGATAAGTATATATTATGGGCTTGAAATATAAAGTTTCGCCCTACTATCTAATTTTATTGAGGAAAAGCTTCC
>JAAXIL010000258.1 GCA_012270355.1 Psychrobacter sp. | reverse complement strand
GCCTACCCATGTATAATCAACCAAATCCGCTGAAACGCTGTAATTTTTGAACAGTGCCAAACTAGTAAAATCGAACGTTCCATACGCCATCAAGCCAATCAATCCGCCAAGCAGAAAAATGGTTGATAAGGACGAGCCTGCCTTAATTTGCGGATACAGCACCAACACGCAAAGTGCAAATAAATAAAACAAATAAAACGCCCCAGCCGCTACCATGTTGGTTTCACCTGCCAGTAGATGCCCGATGCGAGGCTCATAAAAGCGGGATTTCATCGTGGTTAGCCACACCGCATCAATGCCCAAAAATACAACGGTTGCCGTTAAATAAGTCAATAAATGTCCCATTTTTTAATCCTTAGTCTGATATTTTCTTAGCGATAATTTGGCTTGACTGCCTCAACCTGTACCACGCCAATGGTGCGTTCCAAAAATCCGCCTTCACAGTAGCTAAAATAAAAATCCCACAGTCTGATAAAGCTGTCGTCATAACCAAGCGACTTTACCTTTTCAATATGGTTAAAAAACGCCTCTCGCCAATCGTGTAAGGTATGGGCATAATTGTAGCCGTAATCTGTCATTCTCATGACCGCCATGTCGGTTTGCTCAGTAAACTGGTTGATGATTTCTGTTTTGGATAATAAGTTTCCGCCAGGGAAAATATGGGTTTGAATAAAATCAACCGAGTTTAAATAATCTTCATAACCTTGGTCATTAAAGGTGATGGCTTGCAACATCATTTTTCCATCGTCTTTTAGCAAGTCGTTACATTTGGCGAAAAATGTCGGTAAGTACTCATACCCAACCGCTTCAATCATCTCAATGCTAACGAGTTTATCAAACTTACCTTTTAAGTCTCGATAATCCTGCTTAAGTACGGTGATTTTTTTGCTTAATCCTGCTTTTTTAATGCGGGTAATCGCCTCATCATATTGAGCATCAGAAATTGTGGTAGTGGTGACATGACAACCATAATTTTGTACCGCAAAAATAGCAAACCCGCCCCACCCCGTACCAATTTCAATCACCCTGTCAGTGTCGCAAAGTTCTAATTTTTCGCAAATTAATTTAAGTTTATGCGTCTGAGCTTCTGCTAACGTGCTGTCCGCATTGGGATACACGGCGGATGAATACATCATGCGAGGGTCAAGAAACGTCTGATACATGGCATTGCCGAGGTCATAATGGGCTAAAATGTTGGATTTTGCCACTTGTTTGCTGTTGCCTCGAAGTTGGTGCTTTAGCTTTTCAGCGGTGTTGGTCACGCCTGCAAATCGGATTTATAATTTATTCAACACCGCCAAATTGCGGGCAGTGAGCCGAATCAGTCCAGTCAAGTCGTCCGTTTCCCATTCGCCATTGATAAAACTGTCAGCAAAACCGATGGATCCGCCAAACAACAACTGGCGATACACGCTGGCATCATAAATCGTCATGGTAACGTGCAATGGATGATTGCCCGTATCCGAGCTGGATTTGTTTTTTATCTCTGAGTCGAACAGCTTTTTTGATCCACAGGTCGTCCCTTTATTTACCCCATCTTTTTTTAATTTTTTTAGGGGATTAAACCGTTTGGACTTTGTATGATTTTTAGACCTTAGACGGGTCTGTTCGATGCTTCCGCCAAAGTCCTCAATAATGGTGATTGACCCATATTGCAACTGACGCAATGCCTGCCTGATGATACGCCGTGCCAGTTTATTGATACCCGCATCGACTGGGTGCAAAACAGGATTGTTAGATAACTGCTTTTGCAAGCGACCTGTCAGTTTCGCTCGCTTGCTGTTGGGCGTACGATTGGTAGGCGTTTTAGATGAGTCTTTATTTGTAGCGTAATGCTGTGAAGTCATGGCTGGCTCGTATCGCTGTAGCGTTGCTTGTTTTGTAGGATAGGTGTGGTGGGTGGAATGATTATTATTTTTTAAGCTTAACAGCTTTGATTTAGTTTTGAGTTTCGGGCTTTGCAAACTATCATTTAGATGTTCATCATAGTTGATATACGGTACTTTTTTAAGCACATACAAGCGAAACGCATGGACGTAAATCCGAAGCATGGATGAAAAATTCATCATAGGATTGGCTTTAAGCGTTCGAATGATAGCTAATCGGGTCATCGGCTTGCCCTGTAGGTTCACGCCTGCCGAAAATACCTCGCCTCGGGCATCGCTGACATATATGCCAATTTTAATGGCGTATAACCCGTTATTATTTTTAATCTTATCGTTTATTTCTTCCTGCTCAACATCCACTTGCCATGTATATACCTGATCCAAGGGATTAAAAGGCGACACATGAAAGCCCTTGTTATGCTTAAAGGTCGTGTGCTCACCCTCTAACAAAAACCCATAATGATGACGTTTATTCCAAGGTGTATTCGACACTTCAGCGAGTAAGTGCGATGGGTATCCCGCTTTATCAAAGCCAATATAGAAGTTAACGGGACTAAAATACATGCCGATATTTCGGGTCACTACCAATGCTAACACGTCGCCAGTTGGCTGACTGCCCGTTAAACGGACAAACTCAACATTCAAGCGGTTTAATAAGTCTTGCGACTGTTGTTCAAAGGTAGAATTGCCGATTACGTCATTTTTTATACCTGTTAAGGTTAAATAATCGCTTGGGCGAAATTCATGTACTGACATTTGTCCGATAGTAAACAACCCTTAGACTGTTGGCAATGAGTTT
>JAAXIL010000148.1 GCA_012270355.1 Psychrobacter sp. | reverse complement strand
AGCCGACAATCGCACACACCACCGTATCAACGTCGCTGTCACCAGCCAGGTCAGTTAAACCACCTTCACCGCCCACCACGTCGCAGGGTAATCCTGCCCCTGCCAATCGCTGAGCGAAGTCGTCCATCGCATCATTAGGCACAGCAACCCGAGCGGGGCGATGCGTTTGGCAAATGGCAAACAGTTTATCCAAACGTCGATGACCCGATACGGCATAGACGTTAAATCTATCGGGGTGACGAGCCAGCACCTCTAGCGTACTGTCGCCAATCGACCCTGTTGCCCCAAGCACAGCAACGTTTTGTGTTGGGTTTGAGCTGGGGTTTAGTTTTGCATGTTGTGTCATTATCGCCGTCTACCCCATCAAACCCAAATGACGCAACAGCCAAAAGCCCAAGGCAAAAATGGGCGTTGCCGACAATAATGAATCAATGCGATCCAGCACACCGCCATGCCCAGGCAAAATCGTACCCGAATCTTTGATGCCTGCTCGGCGTTTGAGCATGGACTCAAACAAATCACCTAAAACTGATGCCAAAATAGTCACCGCGGACAATGCCATAAAAAGTACTAACGTCGAGCCAGTGAGATTTAGCTTATAAACACTGATGCCAAGCACCACCGCCAGCCCCGTGAGCAGACCGCCCGCCAAGCCTTCCATCGTTTTGTTGGGCGAGACATTGGGTGCCATCTTATGCTTGCCAAACGCCCGCCCCGCAAAGTACGCCCCCGTGTCGGCACACCACACCAACACAAACACATAAAGTAGCCACCAAGGCGAGGTTTGCCACAGATAGAACATGGCAGTAATGGAAGCAGTCAAGATGACCACGCCCATCAGCGACAGTCGTCTGCCATACCAATTGGTTTTGTCGGGGAATTTTCGCACCCATGCCAACGCCATCAGCCAAATCACGATGGCAAGCCCCCACCACACCACCCACGTCATCGGGAAATACAAGGTCAACATGGTGATGGCAAGCACCAGCATCACATACCACAATGGCACTCGCCACTTTGGCATGAGCTTTGTCCATTCATGCGAGGCGATGATAACCCCAAGGGCAAGCAGTGGCACAAATAAAATGGGGGAATGACTGGCAAACATGGCAACGCCAACGATGATGACCAAAATAATCGCAGTTTTAATGCGTTGCCACATAACGGAAAGCCTATGGTTGGAAAGGTGAAAAGACTAAAAGGTAGGTCTAATTAAATGAATGAACGATAAATCGGTGCGTAAAATGATAAGCGGATTGATGACATAACCTTTATATCATTAGCATAACTCTAAAGCGTCGGTTACGTTTCAATCTGCTCACTGGTTTTACCAAAGCGACGTTGCCGTCTTCCAAACTCGTCCATCATACCTTGCAATTCAACGGGGCGAAATTCTGGCCATAGCGTTTCGGTAAAAAATAGTTCAGCATACGCCGTCTGCCACAACAAAAAGTTAGAGATGCGATATTCCCCGCCCGTGCGAATCAGCATGTCAACCGCAGGCAAATCACCGAGTTGCACAAATTGTCCGAAGCTTTGTTCATCAATATCAGCCACTTGCAAACTGCCCAGCTCAACTTGCCGAGCCAACTGCCGAGACGCATTCACCATATCCCATTGACCACCATAACTCACCGCAATCACGAGCGTCATGTTGGTAAAATGAGCCGTTTTGGCTTCGGCATCTGCCATTAATTGTTGCAAATCTTTGTCAAGACCACTACGGTCACCGATAAACCGCAAGCAGATTTGATACTTATCCATGCGAGGCATCTGCTCATAAATCGTCGCCGATAGCAGTCGCATGAGTAGCTCAACTTCCGCCTCGGGGCGTTGCCAATTTTCGCTCGAAAAGGCAAACACCGTCAGCACGTCCACGCCTGCTTGCAAACAATGCTCAACAATCGGGTCAAGGGCATCTTTGCCAACCACATGCCCCTGCCCTGTCTTTAGCCCTTGGGCTTTGGCATAGCGGTTGTTGCCGTCCATGATGATGGCAATGTGTTTAGGAATGAGGGTTGACATAAACAGGCAATTACACTTCCATCAATTCCGCTTCTTTTTTCTCAAGCTTCGTGTCAATCATGCCGATGTATTTATCGGTCAATTTTTGCACGTCGTCCCCTGCCCGACGCTCTTCGTCTTCGCTGATTTCTTTTTCTTTAGCAAGCTCTTTAATGTCGCCCAGCATATCACGGCGAATGTTGCGTACCGACACACGGCTGTTTTCTGCCTCGCCCCGTGCCAGTTTTTGCATGTCACGGCGGGTTTCTTCAGTCAGGGCAGGCATCGGCACACGAATGACGTCGGCGGTCATTGGGTTTAAGCCTAAATCTGCTTCACGAATGGCCTTATCCACCGCTTCAACCATGGTACGGTCAAAAGGTTGCACCAATAATGTGCGAGCGTCTTCAACGTTGACGCTGGCGACTTGGTTCAGTGGCGTATCCGCCCCGTAGTAGCTGACCATGACGCCTGATAGCATGTTCGGGTGAGCTCGCCCTGTCCGTACCTTGTTAAAAGCGGTTTCTAAGGCGTCCAATGACTTTTGCATACGGGCTTCGCCGTCTTTTTTAATGTCGTTAATCATGGTTGTGTCCTGTGTATTGTTTAATGAATTAAATCATGTGTTAAGTCTTTAAACCTCCCCCTAACCCCCTTCTTAACAAGGAGGAGGAACGGCTCTCTCCC
>JAAXIL010000005.1 GCA_012270355.1 Psychrobacter sp. | reverse complement strand
TCGTCATTGAGGTAATAAACTGCCGACATCAAGCGCTCATCCCGACCTTGTGTGTTGTCGGTATGCCAATCATAGCCAAAACCCTCAGGATAACACGCATAATGAGCTTCGCATTGCTTAATACCACAAAAAAACAGACGGTTGAGCACTTGTCCTAATTCTTCAACACATTGCAAATAAAAGTTGCCGATGGGTAGGGTGGATTTATCGTCATGAACAATCCAGCGAATGCGGTCACCCCGAATGTCAGGAACTCGCTTGCCGTCAGTGAGCGTCGCATCCCGATACGTCACATAGCCACTTTCAACTTGCAACGCTCGCAACGCTTCTTTATCAAACACCGCATCAAAATAAATCCAGCCGTCCGCTAATAACTGGCGTAGCAGATTTTCGGTTAATAACGACTGCCAATGCACCGCCCAAGTTAAACCTGTTAAACAGTTTAAATTAGTGGCATCGGTTGTCGCAGGCGACAGGGCGGAGTCGAATTCGGTTTGCAACTTAACCACCTCAATCAGTAATAAAGGTAAGACCGCTTATTTTATGTCTGCCTGTGCTAAGATAGCCATCATTTTTTACGGTTTCTATAAATTTCGCCATGAACTATCAACACGCCTACCACGCAGGCAACTTTGCCGACGTGATGAAACATTGCCTACTCATCCAACTACGCGGCCTTCTGACCCAAAAAGGCAAACCCTTTTATGCCTTAGATGCCTATGGCGGGCGTGGACTATACTCCCTTGCCAGTGACGAGGCAAAAAAGACAGGCGAAGCCCAACTAGGCATCAACAAACTGCTACAAGCCGACCGCACTGATGCCCCGCAAGCCGTACAGCACTTCCTTGACGGCATCCAAACGGCTCGTCAAACCTACGACCAATACGTTTATCCTGGCTCGCCATACTGGTTGGCTCAAGCGGTCAAAGCCAATCCCGACCTTGCCATCCGCACCGAAGCGTTTGAAGCCAAAGCCAGCGCATACGATGCCCTCAACTAACAGCTCTACACGCTACCCATCTGCATCCATCACCGCAACGCCTTTGAAGGCATCCCCGCCGTCATTCCCCCTGCCGAACGCCGAGGCATCATCCTTATTGACCCGCCGTACGAGCAAGAACACAAAGACTTCACCCAGCTGGTTGACCTACTGGTTTCCTCAACGCAAAAATGGTCACAAGGCATCTACGCCCTGTGGTATCCCCTTAAAAACCGAGATGCTGTCGAACTTTTCCACAAAAAAATGAAACGCACGGGCATCAAAAAACAACTCATCTGCGAATTATCGCTCTATCCAAACGACCTTGCCGTCGGCATGAACGGCACAGGCATGCTCATCATCAACCCACCGTGGCAATTCGACCAACACGCCCGAGCCATCCTAAACTTTTTATATCCCATCCTAAAACCGATGGATGCCCCTGACATTGCCATGAGCCAAGCCGTCACCGTCAAATGGCTGGTAGGCGAGTAATCATTACCTTTTTATTAAAGACAGTCTGCCCCTCAATCAGTAAACTAAATACCATAAATAGGACTTACATAAACTCTATCCAATCAGTTCAACTTAAACAAGTTGACTAAGGACACGGCATGACCACCTCTAATGACCCTCAGCTTGATCCATCTCTTGACAGCGAGCACAATCGCCGTCTTGCAGAGACCGAAGATTACGATGGCTTGACATTTGAGGTCATCGAAGAAGAGGTCACCGACGGTAAGCCTGTTGTCAGCCGAGGCGTGTATCTTGCCCCCAATCTCATCACCACCATCTCGCTACTTTCAGGCTTCTTTTCCATCCTAGCCAGTACCCAAGGCGAATTTTACAAAGCCTCGCTCGCTATCTTTTTATCGGGCATCTTGGACGGAATGGACGGACGAGTAGCCAGAATGCTCAATGCTCAAAGCCCTTTTGGCGAACAGTACGATTCGCTTGCTGACATGTTGGCGTTTGGTATTGCCCCCGCCATTTTAATTTATAGCTTTGCCCTACAACCTTTAGGACGCATCGGCATCGCTTGTGCGTTCGTATTTACGGCTTGTGCCGCATTCCGTCTTGCACGCTTCAATGTTCAAATCGGTCAAGTCGATAAAAAATTCTTCATCGGATTAGCCAGTCCACTTGCCGCAATCTTGGTCACCAGTAGCGTCATGGTTGCCATCGACCATAGTGGTTGGCGAGGTGAATACGACACGGCAGTCATGCTAGCCTGTGCCGTTTGGGTAGTGACGTGTGGTTTATTGATGGTAAGCAACCTTAAGTATTACAGCTTCAAAGAACTTGACCGTAAGAAAGTCCCCTTCGTAGCGCTTATTATTGGCGTATTGGTGATGGGCATTGTTCTAAATGACATTCCAGTGGGCATTCTAATTATCGGTATCTTGTACGCTCTATCGGGCATTGTTTCGACCCTTAGACACAAGTTGTAAAATAATTTCGTAAAAGTGTTGACAGAGACTTTGATGGGCGTATAATACGCACCTCTCAAAGAGACACATGGCAACTGACTACGAGCTTTTGCCAAAATCTCAAGAAAAAACTTAAAACATTTAGTTGACAATTAAATATTGGATTGTATAATTAAATGCTCGCTGTTACAAACAGCACCCCATATCAGACGATGAATGGGTGTCTACTTCAGACAAGACTATATAAAAGCAAAAACCAAAGAACAACTTGTGTGGATTTTTGTCATGAGAGG
>JAAXIL010000049.1 GCA_012270355.1 Psychrobacter sp. | reverse complement strand
AATCGAAAAGGTGCAACATCTACCGCTATATCATCGTGATCCCTTTGATAGAATGCTATTGGCACAAGCGATGGTGAATGATTTAACCTTTATCACTGCTGATAGTAAATGTCACGCATACGAACTGAACGTAGTTTGGTAGTCTTACAAACCTTATCTTTTTATCATACCGAGTGGTTTATTTTGCTAAACCCGTCCCCAATCATAAACCTGTTGCCGATACGCCATCATCAGCAAGCCCAGACCAATCACAATCATCGGAATACAATACAACTGCCCCTTACTCATCCAGCCAAAAATCAGCTCATAACCTGCGTCGGGCTGGCGGAAAAACTCAATAAAGAAACGACTGATGCCATAGCCTGCGGTAAACAGCCCCGTTACTGCCATGCGGGGGCGAGGCTTACTTGAGAACCACCAAATCAGCAAAAACATCAGCAAACCTTCGGTCATGGCTTGATACAACTGCGACGGGTGACGGGGAAGCAGATAAATTGCCCCACTGCTCTCAAAACTTTGTTGAATAAAGGCTTGCGTACTGGCGGGCAGGCGGGCAAAAAGGTCGGGGCTTAGCTCGCTTTGTGGCATGGCATACGCTAAATTTTTTAGCTCAGGGTTGGCATGAATGGCATTGGCGTCCGTCGTGACAGCGTGCGGAAAGTAGGTCAGCCAGTTATAACCCCCCTCGGGGATCCGCCCCCACAATTCAACATTCACATAGTTAGCCAATCGACCCGAAAGCAAGCCCGTCGGCACACAAGGAATGATGAAATCAAGCACAGAAAATAGGTTTTTTTTGTATTTGCGGGCGAAGTACCACATTGCCAAGCCCACCCCGATAAACCCACCGTGGAAGGACATGCCCCCTTCCCACACCTTGAATAAATATAGGGGGTTCTCGAGCAGTTTGTCCATGCTATAAAGCAAGGTGTAGCCAATGCGACCGCCCAAAATCACGCCGAGCATGCCATAGAACACAAGGTCAGTCACCATGTCGGGCGACCACCCCTCTCGTCGCTGACTGCGATACCACGCCAAGCCGTATGCCAGCAAAAACGCCATCATGTACGAAATGCCGTACCAGTGAACTTGTATCGACCCAAGCGACAACGCAACGGGGTCAAATTGAGGATGAATCATAGCAGTGACCAAAAGAGTTACGACCAAAACGGACAAAAAGATGGCAGTATGATAACAAAAAATGCGGGCGAATTTGTATTGAAAACAGCCGATAGGTTGCTACACTGTCATGCACTTGACACAACCCATCGTTAAGATTTTTAATTTATCATTTATAAAAGACACCAACCATGACCGACATGAATCACTCAGACGCTTTACAAAACCCCGTGCTTATCGTGAATTGCGGGTCATCTTCCATTAAATACGCTTTAATTGGTGCCGATGCCACACATCGCATCGAAGGTTTGGCAGAAAACTTGGGCACACCTGACGCTCGCATCAAACACAAAAGTGCGACGGGCGATAAGTCAGAAATCAGCATTCCTGATGCTGACCATACGCAAGCCTTGCAATCGGTACTTGAGCAACTTGGCGACGTGACCCCTGTGGCGGTTGGGCATCGGGTCGTGCATGGGGGCGACGTGTTTGGCGAGGCGACCAAAGTCACGCTCGGCACCTTGGCGGAAGTCAAGAATTTATCTGCCCTTGCCCCGCTACACAACCCAGCCAATTTGGCAGGTATTGAAGCGGTCACGAGCATTTACCCCGACCTACCGCAAGTGATGGTATTCGACACGGCATTCCATCAAACCATGCCCGAGGTTGCCTACCGCTATGCCATTCCCAAAAATTTGTACACCGACCACGCCATCCGTCGCTATGGCTTTCATGGCACGTCGCACGCCTTTGTGTCAAACCGTGCTAGCAAGTTGAGCACATCGGCAGGCAATCGTGACGATAAAAAAGGCTGGCTTACTGCCCATTTGGGCAATGGCTGTTCGGTGACGGCGGTTTATGATGGCAACAGCATGGATTCGAGCATGGGATTGACCCCACTTGAGGGCTTAATGATGGGCACTCGCAGTGGCGACGTTGACCCAGGTTTGCATGGGCATTTGCACCGCACATTGGACATGGACTTAAGCGAGATTGACACCATGCTCAATAAAAAAAGCGGACTGCTGGGCGTATCCACCGTGACCAACGACATGCGTACGATTGAGGAAATGGCATCTGATGCCAGCCACGAGCATCATGCCGATGCCAAACTTGCCTTAGAGATGTTTTGCTATCGGGCAGGCAGATACCTCGCTTCGCTATCGTGTGCGTTGCCCGAAATGACAGGCATCGTGTTCACGGGGGGCATTGGCGAAAACTCGTCAACCGTGCGTGCCAAAATTGTGGGCGTGATGCGTCAGTTTGGTTTAAAAATTGATGAAGCAAAAAATGAGGTATTAATTCGAGGCGAGGAAGGCAGTTTTCATAGTGATGACAGTCGCTATGAATTGTGGGTGATTCCGACCGATGAGGAATATCGCATTTGTGAAGAGACACGGGCGGTGTTAGATTTGTAAATTTGAAGGTTTTTGAATATCGTATCGCTTTATAGCAGTCACTTAATAAATGTAAGTCACCCCTACCCATGCTACAATTCATTCATCATTATCCAATCCCTGTTTAACCAAACTTTATTTATCTAACTCGCGAGAAACAATTATGCCTGCATTACTAAATACCGTTGACCCCGATGGCTTGCTTGAATATTCTT
>JAAXIL010000075.1 GCA_012270355.1 Psychrobacter sp. | reverse complement strand
GTCGATCCATGCTGGTGGCGTGTTCGCCTTCGGTCAGGTTGGTTTTTGCCCACAAAGGCATCACGTCAATTACCTTCACGCCTTGGGGTTCAAACTCAATATTGAGCCCTTCAGTCAAGCCTCGCACAAAAAACTTACTGGCAGAATAGGGCGTGATTTCAGGTTGCCCATAGATGGCAGAAGCAGAAGACAAATTGATGATTTTACGGTGTGGATTGTCGCTGTCTTTTGCCATGAGCGTGCCGACTTTGTGACAGCCAATCAGTACGCCTTTACAGTTGATGTCGATTAGTTTAAGTTGTTTGTCTAAGTCGGTGTTAGGCAATTTGCCAGTGACAAGGACGCCAGCATTGTTGATGAGAACGTCGATTCCGCCGAAAGCATCTTGCACTTGAGCAATGGCGTTATCCCAGTCATCGGGGTTGGTGACGTCCATTTTACCCGTAATAACGGTGGCTTTTTTTGCCAATTTTTGGAAGTCTTTGCCATTGGTAACGGCATCCAGTTCTTTTTCGTCAATGTCAAATAAGGCGAGCTTGTGTCCTTTTTTGGCAAGCTTTTTGGCGGTGGCAAGACCAATGCCCCGAGATGCCCCCGTGATGAGAATGCGAAGTTTAGTCATAAAATATCCTTATTTTATTGGTGTTTAAATATTAAAGCTGTCAATTAAAACAATAAAACCATGCGAAACGTCCAGCAATGTTTTATCATTCATTTAATTATGACGTAAAAGTGAGAATATTGAAAGATAGTGTCAACCCTTGTTAGAAATTTCATAACAATTAAAAAAGCGAGTCGCTAAAATTTCGCAACCTGATACGATGAGTCAACCAAATGTTGGAGCAAATTATGAGTAAACTCACCCCACAAGAAACCCAAGTTTCTGCCACACCAAATTGGCAACTAACTGCCATCACCGAAGCCCTTGGCGATTTGGTATTGACGGTTGAGGATACTTTAAGCGTTGGGCGAGGGCAGGACAATGATGTGGTGCTGGGCAGTAAAGCGGTGTCTCGCAAACACGCTGAACTAAGCGTGCTAAACGGGCAGTTATACGTCAAAGATTTGGGTTCATCAAATGGTACGTTTTTGAATGACAAACAACTCGAGGCCAATAAGTCGAAACATGTGCAGGCGGATGATACGATACAATTCGCAAGTTTTGCCTTCCGAGTTGACCCGCAAATATTGGCAGAGTCGCCCGTTACTGCCGATGTCACAGATGATGAGGCTGAGCATAGTCAAAATAAGCAAAATGATGCTCCTGTTGTTGAACTTCCCGTGGTTGAGGATGCCGACGTAACCAGTTCACCCATTAAAGGTTCTGATACTACTGATAACACATCAATGACCATCAAACCTGCAGAAAGTTTTTACCAAACTAACGCAGACATAGCATCATCCACACCTGATAATATAAGTGATGAGCAAGCGGTTGAGTCCTCTACCGTTAGCCAAACTGTTTTGATCACGGATACCCCATCACCTAAGCCAAAGGAAAATGACATGCCAAATCCAAATGAGCACAATCGAACCACCACCACACAGTTGCAAGAAGAAGCTGACCCTGAAGTATTGAAAGCAAAGCAGGCCGCCACATCGCAACTGTCGGCAACCAATAATTTAGGTGCCGATGACATTGGCACCGGACATAATAAAGCCCCCGATCAAACGCCTGCTCCGCAACAAAATACCGTGCCTGCAAGTAGTGGCAATATGTCTTGGCTAGTTTGGGTTATCATTGCAGTCGTTGTGATTGGTATTATTATTCTACTTGCTAACTCTCTTATGGGAGCGTGATATACAGGTATTTGCACACGTTCTAAATGCGATGCTAAAAATTTTTAGCAAAATGCTTGAGTTTTAAAATAACTTTGGTAGAATACACGCCACTTTGAAAACAACGCACTTTATTGGCATCACGTTTGATACAATAAATAATGCGAAGTCATCAAGCCGACTTAGCTCAGTTGGTAGAGCAACTGACTTGTAATCAGTAGGTCGCCAGTTCGATTCCGGCAGTCGGCACCATTTATTGGATGGCTAAGATTTAAATTCAAAGTACGGTGGGGTTGGGGAGCGGTCAAACCCATCAGACTGTAAATCTGACGCGAAAGCTTCGAAGGTTCGAATCCTTCCCCCACCACCATTTATTTTGTTCTACCTATACAGTAAAATGGCATTGTGTGACATTTAATTGTATTGCGGGTGTGGTTTAATGGTAGAACCTCAGCCTTCCAAGCTGATGGCGCGGGTTCGATTCCCGCCACCCGCTCCATTTTTGATTTACCATGTTGTGAATCTATAAAACGCTTAACCAAAGCGTTTTTTTATTATGGTTTAGTTTGTTACTTGCTCATATAGCTCAGGGGTAGAGCACTCCCTTGGTAAGGGAGAGGTCTCGAGTTCAATTCTCGATATGAGCTCCATATTTTAAACTTGTTTTCTAAAAGATAGTTTGACCCTCGTAACGGCATCGTTCGAGGGTTTTATTGTATTTTTATTAAAATTGATGTCAAAAGTAGGATTTGGTGATTTTTTTTGCTAAAATCCGCTGTCACATATTTTATATGCTCAAGGACTTTGGTTTATCTGTGTCTATATGCTGACATTTTGAATACTCTGAAATTCGTAAAGCAATAAAGTCATCTCGAAAAACTAACAGTATTAAAGAGGATTTTCTCATGGCAAAAGCCAAATTTGAACGAAACAAACCCCACGTCAACGTTGGCACCAT